>NC_009253.1:902026-1202701 GCF_000016165.1 Desulforamulus reducens MI-1
AGGATATTTGTTAAAGTAAAGGGATTCGATAAGGACTCTAAGATTGTGGGATGTTCAAGAAGCGAAGTTATTGCTGATGCCAGGGAGATGTTCTACAAGAAGGTTAAGGAAGGAGAGCTGGTACCGGCAGTGGTAAAGGCAGTGTTGGCCAGAACTGATGAAAAACCTGAACGTCTCCAGGTTGATGTAGGTGGGGGATTTTATGTGGAGGTACCCAGAAAAGATGCTACCCGGAGTCAAGTTCTTCGTCTTGATGAGCTGTTTCCCTCAGGGACTTCTGTCCGGGCCCGGGTTATTCAAGTGGATGCGGAGAATAACAGAATCCGGATTTCTCTATATGACCCACAAGATCCATGGGAAACCTTTGATGCAAGAAGAGGAGATTTTCTATCCGGCCGTGTTGTAAAGGTTGTTGACGATCCGATCAAACTTGTTTTTCTTGAGGTTAAGCCAGGAATTGTGGGGATTGCAAATTTACCGCAGCGTGGGCGTTTAAGAAAAGGTGACGTGGTACCGGTGGCCGTCACAATGTTTAGCAGAGAGAAGAAGAAGCTACATTTAAGAATTAAAGGGGCTCGGTTGGCCTAAAGAGGTGGTGCCAGATGACTGTACTGGTTGATCAAGTGAAAAAGCCTGGACTGTTAACCAGTACCCGGGCAGAAAAGGTTTTAAGATTTTTAGAGTCTAGTGCTGGTGCATCGGAAGATGCACTGGCCCTTCTTTTTCCCTTTTACAGACAGGCTTTGCGAATCTTGCGAGGTTCCGGGTATGTGTTGCGGTGTTGGAAACCCGGACAGGAAGTGTATTGGTGCCCATTAACGAAGCCCCTTCCCACTGATGATACCTATGAAGCCAGATGTGCTTTGGGGTGGTTGGCAGCAAGACTGGTCGAATGTGGTGCCGAATTGCAGGGGAGAGAAGCAGTACTAAAAAATGGCCAGCGTTTACGGGTTTATGTTGTACCGCCAGTACCAATTGAAAAAGAACCGGGACTGGCAATATTAATTAAAAAGGGTGTTGTTTTGCCTAAAGGGTGGTTTTACGTTAATGTACAAAATCTCAGAAAAGCAAAGTTGATGGATTGTGTTATAAGGATTGATTGAATTGAGTAAATATTTTGTTATTTAGTTGATAAATATGTAACATATGGTAAAATAATGAAGGGTATTGTTAACTAAAATGAAAGCCTCAACGCCTGGTAGAAAGGGGGTGGGGCTCACAAGATGTAGTACAGATTATCATAGCTCTACTCCTATTTTTATCTCTTGTTGTGGCAATAGTCGGCCTAGTGGTTAAGTAAATATAAATCCGTAAGCTTGGCAGAAGCTTACGGATTAAGACCCCAAGTTGGTGAGGCCCACAAGAGCATTTTCAGTTAGCTTTCCCTCTTTTATAATATCCTTCTTAAATTTTTAACATATTATCACGAAACATACTACAAATGATCTACACCGTGTATTAAAGTCTATTAATAATCATCAAAAAACCACCTAAGTGGTTTGGCAAAGATTAAATCGCTCCACGGAACGGGTCTTCTTTGCCTAGGGGAGATTCGTACTCCACGGAATAAGAATCTCTATCCTTGCATTTTATTCTAATGATTTATATAGATCATGTCAAGAAATGAAAAAGGAAGGATAGTTGATATAAATGTCAGAAAATTGTATTAGGTTATTTTTTGATGAAAGTGGAAAGAACAGTGATAAACCCACTTTGATGGGGGGATTATTAATACCTGATACTGTTTATCGACTAAAAGAGTTTGAAAATTTATCTGCTTTATTAAAAAGTGCTCAATTAAAACTCCATTGGAATGAATATTCTGGTGGTGATAACGATCGGAAAAATATATCTAATGTTATTTATTCACTAATGCAATATGCAACAATGTTTAAGTTCAATGTAATTATGTATCATAAGCCTAATGGTCAGGATTATAATTCTGGGCTATTTAAAAAAATGGTCTATAACAAATTACCCGAACGGATTCTTTATGGGTTACTTAGACATGGAGTTGCTGTAAAAACAGAAGTAGAAATAATGATCGAAAAATCAACTGAGTATGAGAATACTCAGTTAAATAAAAAAATCGTTGATCAACTAAATATTCATTCCATGTATAGGGGCGAGCCTTTTCATATAAGAAATTGTTGTTTAATTCCTAAAGGAAAAGAAATAGGATTGGAACTTACAGATCTAATTCTCGGAATTATAAGGACTATCATCAAAAATAAAACCAATGATTCAAAAGGGAATACGGCAAGAAATATACTTATTACTGAGTTGCTTAAAAACAAAAATTTTTATAATTTCCTAATAAATATTAAGTTTTTTGAATGGACTGCGGAAAAAGTTCTAAGAGATGTTGATTTTAATGATTATTTGCAGTTGTTTTTATCTAAACAGGTTTCGTGGTTAAGTTACTTACATAGCTTACCAAATTACAAAGGTGAGCAATAAATAATATTTACAAAATATTAATATTGACATATTGATATTTTGTAAATATTATTTATTTGACAGGGTTTTCCTGTCTACCGTTTCTCACCTTTATGGTGACTTGGCCTCCTTTTGGAGGTATACCGTTCGCCACTTAAGTGGCTTTGGCGGCAGGATGCCGAGTGTAAGTAGTTTACACCCTCTTGTGACAGGAGGACTGAGTATGTCACTATACCAGAAGTTGCTGGTATAACAGGCCCGACGAGGGTATATTAATTATTGTAAGTGATGATATTTAAGACCGAAATAAGGTCTTTTTTTGGTTTCAATGTGAGAATACCCGGTTTTTACCGGTTAATATATAATGGTTAACGGCCACGCAAGAGGAATCTCATGAGCTCCATGAGAGTTTCGGCAACTTTTGCGGTGGCCGTTATTTTTTTATAGACCGGGGCAGTGACCCCCAATACCACTTCAAATTTAGGAGGTGATTTGGGGGAGCTGGCCGAAAGCAACCCCCTGTCTATGGAAAGAGTGTTAACTATGGTTCGAGAGGAAAACGGGACGTATGTATATAAAAATCACAAAACCCTGCATTATAGGTTAAATCAATTTAAGGCTGGGTTCAAATTGAAAGTTTCAACCAGAATTTTAGTCAATCTTGAGAGAGTTAGAAGAACATTAGCCATCACAGGTCTGGTATTTGCTATTGTGACAGTTGTCCTAAGTAAGGTAATATTTTTCTTCACAAAAGCAATTCGCCAGAGATTGATTTCCAAACTTTTGGCCTGGCTATAGGCCAAAAGTTTGGGAGATGTAAAATACAAGGAGGTAGGAGATATGTTTAATAAATTAGCTGAGAAAGTTATGGGTAAAGGGATTGAGGAGTGTGTACTTAGAGTTCATGCTACTCGTAATAAGCTTTATGAGTTGATAGATAAGGTTAAAGTAAGAGAAGCCCAAATTAACAATACGGCCAATAAGGACAAGGACCAGGTTTTTCAAAAGATCCAGAAAGAGATTAATGATGTTCGTGTCCAGTATGCGGTTGCTAAAGCAAGCCTTGAGAAAGCTAAAGCTGATCAAGCAGGATTAATCAGCTTGGTTGGTCTGTTAACTGTATCGATGCAGGCAGGAAGAGACACCAAAGAACTAGAGTCAGTTATTTCTATGGCTATTTGTGGGAATCCCAATGAGTTAGTTTGCCAGGAAGAAAGGAAAGAGAAATCTGAGGCTGCTGGTAGCCAGGGTAAGGAAAATGGGATGGAGTCCGGAGTCTTTAATATTCTTGAAATTAGAGATAGTTCCCCCGGTACTATCCGAGCATGGTGTGACGGTGAAGACGGAAGTAAGAGTGCCATTTTTGTTAAAAATGGTATGAGACAGAAGGTTATCCAAGCACAAGAGCTTGGTAAAAAGATATTTGTAAAGTACCGCCAAGGAGATAAGGGTTTAATTGCCTATGGTGTAGATATAGTTGGTTAACTAATTAACTATAGAATCATTGGGGAATTCCCTCCCTTAAATTGTATTGTTATTTATTTTTTTAAATAAAAAGGAGCATTCCTGTAAGGAAATAAAATGGTCTTTGTAAAAGAAAAGCACCTCCTGTAATATACTGGGTGTCGAGCTATCTAGGCGACCGACCCCTAATTTAATCACACAGGAGGTACTTCAAAATGAATTATAAACAAAAACAAAGAATTGAGCAACTCACTGAATCAACTTTAATTATTGGAGCCGATATTGCCAAATCTAAACACGTGGCACGTGCCCAGGATTTTAGGGGTATCGAGTTGGGGAAACGCTTGGTCTTTGACAACACTAGGGCGGGCTTAACCAAGCTGATGCATTGGATTAGAACCTTGATGGTAGAGCACGGTAAGGATCATGCTCTGGTAGGTATCGAACCCACAGGACACTACTGGTTACCAATGGCTGAGTTTTTGCGCAAAGAAGGTGTACCAGTTGTAGTTGTAAATCCGTTGCATGTTAAGAGAAGCAAGGAATTAGATGATAACTCGCCCACAAAGAACGACATCAAAGATGCAAGGGTAATTGCCCAATTAGTAAAAGATGGCCGTTACTCAGAACCCAACTTACCCACAGGTGTCTATGCGGAACTGCGGGTGGGAATGGTTCAAAGGGACCGTCTTAATCAAGACCTTAACCGAGTAAAAGGTAGAATCCACAACTGGCTTGACCGGTACTTCCCCGAGTACACAAGTGTTTTCAAAGATTGGGAAGGCAAAGCATCCTTGATGATATTAAATACTTGTCCACTCCCCCGGGAAGTCATCAAAACAGGCACAGAGGCAATTGTAACCCTGTGGAAAACTGAGATTAAACGGGCAGTTGGTATAAAAAGAGCTAACAAACTAATGCAGGTTGCTAGAGAATCCATCGGACTATCCACAGGGATAGAGTTTGCCCGTCATGAAATAAGGATGCTACTTGAACAATATGACATCCTGTGCAAACAGATGGAAATCCTGATGGAAGCAGTTCAAGAGTTACTGCAACAAATACCTGGAAGCACAGAAATGATGACCATTCCAGGAGTCGGTTTGGTTACAGTAGCCGGATTTCTTGCAGAAGTAGGCGACTTAAAAGGATATGAACATGGGCAACAAATCATAAAGTTGGCGGGCCTAAACCTAAAAGAGAACAGTTCTGGTAAACACAAGGGACAATCACGAATCAGTAAACGGGGGCGCCCCCGGCTGCGGGCCTTGTTATTTAAGACTGTGTTAGTCATGGTTGCAAAAAACCGAGAGTTTAAGGCCATCCACCAATATTTAATAACAAGGCATGGAAATCCCTTAAAGAAAAAGCAATCCATAGTTGCCCTCTGTGGAAAATTGATTCGTATTTTGTTCACCATAGGCAGTAAACAAACTCCATATGACGCGGAGCAAGTATTAGGCGTTGTACGCCAAGAGCAATTACAGGAAGCTGCTTAAAAGGCTATTAAATATTAACACTTATTCACAATGAATTGGATAGACAAACGAAGCACGGAGAAGCCGGGAACTAATATTTCCATACGGGCATGACCCAGCAAAGGAGCATACCTGGCCTCCACCCCTTGAGAGGTAGAACGAAGGAATGTAAGGGCCATATATTGGACCCCGTGAGACGTGGGAGGGTAAACCACAAGGGTACATGTGGAGATCCATTGTGCAACCATAATCTGTAAAATTAGGCGTAGCCTTTGATTGGCTACACCCCCACCAACCATATAATGTAATTTATTTAAAATTATTCCTTTGAACCTTGTTTGTATGTGCTTGAAATTGTAAGAATGAGTGAGTAAATGAAAGAAAAATTTATTTTATTGAGGGAGGGGATAGCTATGTTATCCATGTTATTAAGCCTATTCACAAAGAAATGGGCAGGGGAAGTAAATGTGACCGAATACCCTAAGGTTGAAAAACGCACCGAAGTAGCCGATTACCATGCGGTAAGAGTATGTGATGATTGCTGTACTTATTACCCATGTAGTAAACCAGGAGATATGGGTTGTCCACTATGGGGGAGAATGCTTTGGGACCGACCGAATTACTCTA
The DNA here is from genome assembly GCF_000016165.1 of Desulforamulus reducens MI-1. GTDB lineage: Bacteria > Bacillota > Desulfotomaculia > Desulfotomaculales > Desulfotomaculaceae > Desulfotomaculum > Desulfotomaculum reducens. The sequence goes on from NC_009253.1 coordinate 908,035, forward strand.
ATTTAGGGTAAGAAATAATCCGTCCCCCCTGCGAGAGATAGAGAACGTTTTGCAACTGCAAACGTTCTCTATTATTTTTGGGGAGAAATAAGAAATCCATGCCATGAATGGGTATACCAAAGGAATACTAGAATACATTAGTATACACAACAATAAATGGGTATAAAAAGTATACCTTAAAGGGTATACAAAAAGTAGTCTGGTATATAACGGTATACCCCACGGATTGGGAGAGGAGAATTTAAATGAGTGAAGTCGTGAACTTTTCATCTAAAATGGATGCCGATGTAAGAGAAAAACTGAATAACCTTGCTGAACAGAGTGGATTAACGTTGAAGGATTTCATGGGACGGTTAGTGGTCAGTTATGAAACTGCCCAGGAACGTGAAAGCATGGGTCAGGTTAAGGAACTGGAAAATCTGCGCCATCACTTGGCCCGGGTGGAAGAGGTTTATATTTCTATGGTAAAAGCTGCCCGGGATCGCCAGGAGGTCGATGCTGCTCGAATAAGTAATGCCGAAGCAGATGCCCAGGCTGCCAAAGCCGAAGCGCATGAACGGGAAAAGATGGCTGCGGAAGCTATTGATTCTGCTAACGAAAGGGTTCAGCAAGCGGAAGCCCAGGCAGCTCTTATTAGAGAACAAACTGACAAAGAATTAAATGAAATGAGAGAGGCTTTATCAAGGGAAAAAGAAGCCCGGGAACAATCAGCAAGATTGGCAGGTCTCGCTGAACAGGCGGCATCTGCAGCCCAAGAGAAGGCAGAGGCCCTAGAGGAACAGGCTAAGAAAGCTGAACAATATAGACAAGAACGGGATGAGTTGGTACAGGATAAAAAAGCATGGAAGGACAAGGTGGAGCAGCTTCAGGCTCAACTGGAACAAACTCGGGTGGAAGCGCAGAAAGAACTTAATGCTCAGGCTGATCGAGTAAAGGAAAAGATTGAACGTTTGAATGAGCAGCATAATGAAGCCATGACACGCGCTTTGGAAAAAGCCGAGGTTGAGAAAGAAAAGGCTGTATTACTAGCACAAAGGGAGTTCATGAAGGAGATAGCAGGGCTAAGAGAATCATTGGCTCAATGCCGGGAAGAAAAAGCACAATTTGAAGCACAAGTAACCGTCATGCAGAGTAAAAGGGAGCAAGACAATAATTTAATTTAATAATATATGGGGCTGGGCTGATACCGTCAATCTAAACTTTGAAAGGAGGTTAGGGGGGGCGGTTACGCCCTCGAGGTTATGAAGATGATACCTTACTGTAAGAGCGAATATACCTTAGAGTATTGTAAAGAAAAGGCTAAAGAGCTGCGTGCTACCTGTAAATATAAAGCTGTACACGTTCGCAAAACAGTACATGAAGCTGGCCAGTGGTATGCAAGGATTTATGTTAATCATCATCAATATCCTGCTTAAGCGATTTAATCTAAGTAAAAAAAGAATATGTAAGGAGATGCCTACCGGGTGTATTTTGCCCGGTAGGGCGCACCCGGACATATTTATAGACGAAAAAATCAAGGAAAATATTGATAAAATATTGGAAATGTTCGAGACAGGAAATATGCCTGCGGCCATTGCCCGGACAGTTATTCGAGCACAAGAAGGTTTTGAGTTACCCTCGGACAAGTGGAGCCTGGGAAATCAAATAATCATGATGGCCCATAATACTGAGGATGCCCGGGGATTTAAGCAATGGCAAGAAGTAGGCAGATTCGTAAAAAAGGGGGCTAAAGCCTTCTATATACTTGGGCCTATGTGCAAAAGAATTAAAAACAAGGAAGACGATAGGGAGAAGATCATCATAACGTGTTTTAAAAGTATTCCTGTTTTTCGGTATGAAGACACCGAAGGGGCAGAAGTTGAGTATCCGGATTATTTACCAAAAGAGCCCCCACCATTATGGGATGTTGCTGAGAAAATGGGTATTCAAGTAAACTACCGTCCTTTTACCGGTGAGGCATTTGGCAGTATTACAACCGACGGCCGTAAGATGACCTTAAGAACCCACGATGTAAAAACTTATTTTCATGAGTTGGGTCATGGAGCCCACGGAACATTTAAGAAACTGAAGGGCGGCCAGCACGAGGACCAGGAGATTGTTGCTGAAACGGTTGCCTGTGTGTTGTGTGAGTTATATGGTTACCATGGTTATATTTATCATGGCTTTCGTTATATCAAGCACTATGCAGGAGCAAAGGACGGAAAAGAATCTGCCAGAGCAATTATGGCTGTCTTATCCGATGTAAAGCAATGTCTGGACATTATCCTTTCATTGGCAGAGCCCCTAGAAGAGTTGACAGCAGCATAAAAAATACCGAGGTCGTTTGAACGGTTTAATATTATGTTTCCAGATGAAAGTTAGAAAGGCCAGGGATTTACGCCCTGGCCTATTTAGTACCTTTTTGAAAGGGGGTGGTTTGAAATATATCATCATGTAAGGGAGGTGAGGCAATTACCCTAAGGAAAACAAAAAACGGGTTCAGCATTAACTGACCCGAAAACAAAATCCGTAAGTAAATGTTACCATTAGAAAAAGAAAAAATCAACTCTTTTTATCCTGCTGCACCAGGGAAACTAATAATTCCCCTGGGGTGCAGACCAGGGGTAAAAGAGGGATAGAAATGTTAAAAATTAAGGGAATGAATATTCCTAGAATAAAGTGCGTTGGTTGTGGAGCAGAAATTCCAGAAGGTATGGCTTGCGGCTATTGCCTCGGTCTATTGGATGAACCTAAGGATTATAACTATCACAGTTTCGAGGTTGTGGGGAATAGGAGGAAAAATGCTCGGTCCAATATTTGGGGGTTTGGGGTAGAGATCGAAACCCTTTCTACATCACCAAAACAATTAGTTTTATTGAAGAAGGGGTTTACGCCCTGTTATGACTCCTCCGTGACCCTTGAATGGAAATCTCCTATTTTTCAAAGTCTTGTGGGTTTTAAGGGTATTTGTAAAATGATTGAGAAAATGGATGTCGAGCATGGTGGTAGCCATGTTCATATATCCGTCAAAAGAAAAGACTTGTTCGAGGATTATTATAAGGAGATATTCTATCCCTTGGCGGAGTATTTGGATGGTTCTGCTTACTATCGGATATGGGGACGCCAGGATAATGATTACTGTGAGCTACCAGGTTACCCTGATTCAAGATATAGCTGGGTAAATGTGCAGACAAAGTATAACACTGTTGAATGGAGATTACCTAAATTTTTAAATGCCAAGCAGTATTATGAATTAGTTAAGTGGTTAATCAATATTACCTGGGCAGTTGATAATAAGCTGATGAAAAATCAACGACCCGGAGATGTTGGCCAATGGATTTTGAGGACATATCAGGAACAGATGGCTGCTTAATTTAAAAAATGGAGGTGAAAGGAGCGAGTTAACATCAACTCGCTCCTCTTATATATGTGCAGACTATTTCTCAGTAATAAAGCTGGACTGGATCGGCTGGGTCCCCAAGGAGTAAAAGATCTATTTGAAATTCTGGAAGTAAGCATGGGGGGACATGGTAACGGAGTCGCTTATATTAAGAACGGAAAGTTATATTTAAGAAAAGGGACAAGACTTACAGTTAAAAAAGTCGCCGAACTAGCCTTTGAACAGGGTATAGAGTGGTTTATCTTTCATACTCGGTGGGCCAGTGTAGGAAGTGTCTCTAATAGGAATTGTCATCCTTTTCGTCACGGGAGAATTGTTGCAGCCATGAATGGAACTGAGACAGGTCTGAAGTCTCTTTCTAGGGCTATGGGAGGTATTACGGATACGGAAGCTTCCGTTATATCCATAGCATCCATAAGCACCGGTTTGCCACCAGAAGAAGTTGCTAAAAGATTTAATGAGTTAAATTCTGTATTTGTTGGCTTTGTCAAAGAAAAAAACGGCTATGTTCCCTTTGCCAGTGTCGGTTCTCTTTTGGGAGATTTGCAGGTTTATGTGGATGATGATGCGATTATCATGGCATCGGAATTACCCTTGAAAGATCAGTCAAAAATCATGGATGCTTTGGAAGGTTTTTATTGGGCAGGTGGTCCAATGCCAGAAGAATTTTTAATTCATACAGATATGGTAAGCAGACGCAAAAAACGTTCTGGTATTTATTACGAATACCCTGAAGACTATGATTATTACTATGGATTAACAAAAAGAAAGTAGGGGTGCAACTCATATGCGAAAAACAACCTTAAGAATAGAAAGTAATAACTTAATTCTTGGAAAGACAGTTTTAGAGAGTGTTCCCGACCGGATAAACACATTGAAGGATTATGCAGAGGTATGGGGTGTTCTGCCTGGCACTAAACTACTGGTAGCACTAGTGAGGGCTGGTATTATAACTGAGGCTAATAGGAATGGGCAGGCCCATGTCATTGTAAATAGCGATGCTTACATGTACTCAAGTTCTTTCGAATTAAATCTAGGGTTTGCCATACCACCAAAAATCTTTTTATACGGTCGAGAGTGTGTCTATAATGCTGCAGAAAGCAATGAGAGTAATATTTTCCTTAGCTCTTGGGTTAAAGGGATAGAAAAACGAATAAAAAATGGTAGAATACTTTTCTATAAACCTGCAAATACTCCAGAAGGTTATTTGGCGATTGGGTTACCTATTGAGTTTAGGAAACAGAATCCTTTTTATCACCAAAAGGATGTTGAAGATTTCTTATCGAAACTTTTAAAGATCTAGAATACTACCTGGTCTGATTTTACCAGGCAGGCTATACTCTAACAACTCTTGGAGCCCAATGACTAGATAATATTTGAGATAATCGGGGAGAAAAATATTCTGAATAGCTAGCTAGTTAACCAAAATATGGTACACTCTAGTTAGGGGACAAGTACATTAAAAGGAGCATTCCTGTAAGGAAATAAAATGGTCTTTGTAAAAGAAAAGCACCTCCTGTAATATACTGGGTGTCGAGCTATCTAGGCGACCGACCCCTAATTTAATCACACAGGAGGTACTTCAAAATGAATTATAAACAAAAACAAAGAATTGAGCAACTCACTGAATCAACTTTAATTATTGGAGCCGATATTGCCAAATCTAAACACGTGGCACGTGCCCAGGATTTTAGGGGTATCGAGTTGGGGAAACGCTTGGTCTTTGACAACACTAGGGCGGGCTTAACCAAGCTGATGCATTGGATTAGAACCTTGATGGTAGAGCACGGTAAGGATCATGCTCTGGTAGGTATCGAACCCACAGGACACTACTGGTTACCAATGGCTGAGTTTTTGCGCAAAGAAGGTGTACCAGTTGTAGTTGTAAATCCGTTGCATGTTAAGAGAAGCAAGGAATTAGATGATAACTCGCCCACAAAGAACGACATCAAAGATGCAAGGGTAATTGCCCAATTAGTAAAAGATGGCCGTTACTCAGAACCCAACTTACCCACAGGTGTCTATGCGGAACTGCGGGTGGGAATGGTTCAAAGGGACCGTCTTAATCAAGACCTTAACCGAGTAAAAGGTAGAATCCACAACTGGCTTGACCGGTACTTCCCCGAGTACACAAGTGTTTTCAAAGATTGGGAAGGCAAAGCATCCTTGATGATATTAAATACTTGTCCACTCCCCCGGGAAGTCATCAAAACAGGCACAGAGGCAATTGTAACCCTGTGGAAAACTGAGATTAAACGGGCAGTTGGTATAAAAAGAGCTAACAAACTAATGCAGGTTGCTAGAGAATCCATCGGACTATCCACAGGGATAGAGTTTGCCCGTCATGAAATAAGGATGCTACTTGAACAATATGACATCCTGTGCAAACAGATGGAAATCCTGATGGAAGCAGTTCAAGAGTTACTGCAACAAATACCTGGAAGCACAGAAATGATGACCATTCCAGGAGTCGGTTTGGTTACAGTAGCCGGATTTCTTGCAGAAGTAGGCGACTTAAAAGGATATGAACATGGGCAACAAATCATAAAGTTGGCGGGCCTAAACCTAAAAGAGAACAGTTCTGGTAAACACAAGGGACAATCACGAATCAGTAAACGGGGGCGCCCCCGGCTGCGGGCCTTGTTATTTAAGACTGTGTTAGTCATGGTTGCAAAAAACCGAGAGTTTAAGGCCATCCACCAATATTTAATAACAAGGCATGGAAATCCCTTAAAGAAAAAGCAATCCATAGTTGCCCTCTGTGGAAAATTGATTCGTATTTTGTTCACCATAGGCAGTAAACAAACTCCATATGACGCGGAGCAAGTATTAGGCGTTGTACGCCAAGAGCAATTACAGGAAGCTGCTTAAAAGGCTATTAAATATTAACACTTATTCACAATGAATTGGATAGACAAACGAAGCACGGAGAAGCCGGGAACTAATATTTCCATACGGGCATGACCCAGCAAAGGAGCATACCTGGCCTCCACCCCTTGAGAGGTAGAACGAAGGAATGTAAGGGCCATATATTGGACCCCGTGAGACGTGGGAGGGTAAACCACAAGGGTACATGTGGAGATCCATTGTGCAACCATAATCTGTAAAATTAGGCGTAGCCTTTGATTGGCTACACCCCCACCAACCATATAATGTAATTTATTTAAAATTATTCCTTTGAACCTTGTTTGTATGTGCTTGAAATTGTAAGAATGAGTGAGTAAATGAAAGAAAAATTTATTTTATTGAGGGAGGTAATCTTTATGGCAAAAGTAGAAGATAAAAAAATTATTGACACTTACGTTAAAAAGATTGAACCTGCCCCTAATCATACCCGTCCCAGCTTGATTTTAAGAAGTTCAAAAAATAAGAACGACAAGAGTAAGGCATTATCGTACGGAATGAGATAATATATGCAAACATTAAAACCGGATACAATTTATCTCATCCTATTGCTGGTTCTCCCGGGCCTACTTAGCCAAAGTGTCTTTAACTCCATGGTTTCCACCAAACACAAGCAGGAGAAGAATATATATAATGCAATTCTTCACAGCATGCTAATCTATGTTTTGGTTTATCCTTTTGTCGTACTGATTTTAGGGGTAAATATTGTAAACATAGAGTCTATAAGTAAATTGGTTACCATGAACCGTTGGGCTCCGCTTATAACAGTGTCGGTTATGGTTGTTGCAAGCTGTGGCTGGGGAGTATTGTATGAAAAAATATATACCAGCAATAAGTTAAAAAACTTCTTCCGAAAATTCGGTGAGGCAGCCGAACCGCCTAATATTTTTGCCGCCCTTCTTGTTGAGGAATACTGGCAAAAGGATGCATATTTTTGGATTGTGGCAAAGACAAAAGTTGAAGGTCAGGATGGGCTAATCGATGGATTTATTGAGGGTAGTGTAGAAAAGGTTGCTGTTGAACAAGATCCCCGGGAGATTTACCTAACCAAGGTATCGTACCTGGATCACAAAAGGAACGTTGTTCTATCGCTTCCGGAGAATGCTGGGGTAGTGCTTAAGGTGGATCAGTACGAAGTCGTTGAAATAACAACTATTCCAAAGGATCAGGAATAATTTTTTCTCACCAAGGAGACACTTCCTTTAAGGTGGTGTTCTAGTGAGCGATAAAGACAAAAACAGGGAAAAAAAGATTCTTGATACCTATGTAAAAACTCTGGAATCTGCGCCGGATAACACACGGCCAAGCAGTCAAAAGAAAGATTAAAATATACGGTTGATATTATATTATGGCACTGGCATTTATCTGCTGGTGCCATATTAATTTTAGTTAAAGTCATGTTCACTTAAGTGAACAACCGGGCTGACCCCTTAATTTTAGAGTCGAATATTCTTATTCACCGTTTTTCTTAGAATTTCATTTTATATATGGTTCAGATTATTTTCATTCCCCTGTAAAATCGTCCGCCGTCCTTTGCCATTTTCCAACAGATATTATTCAAAGAGTTTAAGGTGATTCAATCTAACCACATCCTTCTTGTGTTCGGTAAAGCTAATCGACTGTAATGTATATGCAAACTTTGCACGACAAGATTATACAATCGGAAGTCAGCGGATGCGTCTTTAAACAATGAATTTAGAGTGCATAGAAAAGTAAGACTATGTAAATTGCAGGTCTTTCTAAAGATTATAGAAACCAAATATATTCCTATTGCTATAGACATTTTGGGACAAAATGTAACAAATGTAACCCATTGCTTCAATTATCTATTAATGGTAATGTTCTGCCATAAGTCAATATTGCAAAATTTGTTAATTTGTGGGGATAGAGGATTCGAATAACAACCTAGGTATTCTTTTGCTAGTTACCATAAACGAGATAAGAAAGGATGAGATCATTTGAACTCTGACCCGTTTCGTTTAGCCCAGCAAGGCAGTTCCCAAGAGAACAACGTTATGAAAACCACTAATTTGTACAAAGGTGCAGTAGCCTTTCCTCTGTTCTTAGCGTCTATGGATTCTCAGGATGACCTTCAGGTTAGTGTTGTAGCCTCCTACCAGAGCAATGTAAAAAATATGGTGGAAAGCAGCCTGACAAGCGTAAAAAGCTTTGCCGGAAACAGCATTACCTACACTTATGAGAAGGAAGAAACCCAAATCGGCGACTGCTCCTATACCCGGGCCATACGTCTTATTAAAGTAGTCAGCACTTTCGGAGAGACAGCAGAAATCGTATATAAGGATAAGGAAGCTTTTGAGTGTATCTGGCCCCATTACTCCAAAAGCAGCAAGAACGATTTTGGGTAAGACCTATCCAGTCAATTAAATTAGATGAAGCATTAATTACTGATCCACATATATGACCAGTGTTGACAACTCCATTGCCATTAATAATGTAGTTATTTTTCATTGGATATCTCTCCGCCAATATAGCCAGTGTTTACAACACCACTTTCATTTTTTATAACATGATTACTAAAGTCAATGTAATAATGATCTCCTTGTCCCTCTAAGCCATAATGGTTAATTGTCTCAGCAATGAATGTACTGGCACGGTTTAGAAAATCTGCATCCTTAGATGTTAAAATATAGCGATTACCTGAATTCATTTCAATATGTAAGGCATGACGATTTTTTTTATTAAAATTCACTAGCGTTGCATAAAAACTAATGTATAAATCAAAAGTAAATAAATGGAAAATTGCATTGTATTATTTTGTAATAATTTGGTTGTATACACCAATTACCTTATTTCTCTTTGTGCTAAAGGAACAACCACTTAAGAGGTAGTCCTTTATCCACATTTTTCAGATCATGTAATTCCTAAGCTATTATCGGGTCGTAAGTTAGATCATCCAGGTGTTCTGCCTCACCTTGTAGTACCTGTACTAACGTAATGTTGTAGACTTTTTCATGGTCTATACACCGTCGTCCTCTTGAACTTTGGCCTGACTTGTGGTGGAGCTTTCGTACAAACTTGGTGAAGTCTACATAAAGGCATGTATGAAGCAACATTTGAATTTTTAGTAATGGGCCTTCGTAACCTGTTTTCTTTTTAAGCAACATCATTAAACAGTAGGTAATCAGTGCTATCATCAATTGGTTTTCCACAGCCTGCTGGCTTAAACCATAGAAATGTTTTACACAGAAATGTTGTTTGATCCACTTAAAGAATAATTCTATCTGCCAGCGGTAGCGGTATATGTCGCTTATTTCCTCGGCACTTAACTCAAAGTCGTTGGTAATGATAATTACAGGCTTACCCTCGGTATCTTCTGTTTCTATTAGTCTCAAGGGGTTCTGCATTTTGGTTGTACCGTCTTTGCCTAGGATTACTTTATGGTCTTTCTTGATTAAGCTATCTTGGTTTGTTGGAAATTCTTCTAGTGTTTCAACTATTGCGTTACTCTTTAAACGGCTAACGAATCTGGTACCATTATTAGAATAATTGTCAAACCTCTTGTAATCCAAGTAGCCACGATCAAAGACGTTTAGGGCATCTTTTTCTACAACCAAGGCATCCATTTGTGTTTTGTCAGCAGACTTAGCTGGTTTAATTATGGCTTTGTCTGGTAGAACCCCTTGCTCAAGCAGCTGGATACGGAGGTGTAATTTAACTCCACTTTTGGTTTTTCTGAACTCTGCCCAGCGGTATCGGGATAGACAAAGGCTTATTGTTGAAGAGTCTATCAGATAAATGCGACCTAATTCTTGTCTTATTGATTTAAAACCTATTTCAGTACCAAACTGATGGACTATATCAGAAAATAGAGACTGAGTTAATTCAGGAGATAAATCTCTCAATTTACGGGATAACTGTGAAGCACTAATTGAATCTAAACCTACTGCCGAGCTGAAATTATCATCATTTAAGCTGTTACTAATATGGCGGAGACCTTTAAGTTGCTCTAACTGTGCATAAGAAATCATTTGAATTAGTTTGATAACGGTTAACTTTTTAGCGTAAGCATCGACTTCTGATTCTTTGACATTGCTTAAAAATTTTTCGTTATAAATTGTTTGAAATAGTTGATTATATGTGGATTTATTGGTATTCTTGTCCATGCGTGGTCTCCTTATTTTTGGGATTATGGACAGGACTACCTGTTATATCTCAATTATAAGGAGATTTTTCATTTATTCGTAGACAAAATATCCCAAAATACTTGACAAAACAAAAATTTATTTATGCAACACTAGTGAAAAGCAATAGGTAAAGACGAGGATAAATTATGAGAGATGCTTATATAGCATGGCTTAAAAATGAGGGCAAGAGCGAGAAGACTGTAAATGAATACCCTGCAAAGCTACAAAAACTGATAAATTGGTTTGAAGATACAGAAGGTGACAGATTTGAGCCAAGTAAGATAACTACACTTCATATACATGAATTTATTGCTTTTTTGGACAAGGTAAAGAAGTATGAGCCTGCATATATAAATAAAATACTTGCTTCGCTAAAGACTTTTTACAAATATGCAACTGAAACTGGGTTAGTAATTTATAACCCCACTATAAAAGTGAAAATGAAAAGAACGATGAAACAGTATGCAGCTCCCAAATGGCTTACTAAACAAGAATCTGCTAAATTTTTTCACGCTATAGAGCAAGAAAAAAACACAAAAAGAAAAAATAGAGATATGGCAATATGCAGGCTGATGGCCGGAGCCGGTTTAAGGGTCCAGGAGGTATCCGACCTTAACATTGCTGATATTTGCATTGAAAAACGCAGAGAGAATGTTACTGTTCGTGGTGGCAAGGGCAGTAAATTTAGGATAGCGCCTTTGAATAGCGACACTGTTGAAAGCCTTGAAGATTGGTTTAAATATCGGGAAGATCCTAGTAAAAATGGCTATCCGGATTAGTGTGTTGATAAGTCCTGTCTTAAGTAGATGTAAAAACTATTTAAAACAGGATTTTTGTGTTGATTTGCAAAATATTTACTGGTAAAATTTATTTAAATACCTTTTTGTATTTGAGGGATAGTCATGAAAATTTTAAAATCTATTGAGCTAGAAAAAGCATTGAAAATTAAGGAATCTACTATTATTCATGGGAATGCATTAGAAGTATTAAAGTTAATTCCTGACAATACCATCCAATGCGTGGTTACTTCACCTCCTTATTGGGGTCTCAGGGATTATGGCATTCCAAACCAAATTGGCGCGGAGAACAATTTAGATGATTATATAAATAATCTTGCATCTATTTTCAGAGAAGTAAGAAGAGTTCTTAAAAAAGACGGGACGTTATGGCTAAATATTGGCGATTCCTACACCAGTGGTAATAGGAAATACCGTGCCCCTGATAAAAAGACCGATACTAAAACAAATGTTAGGGCAATGAACTATCGGCCTGATACTCCAGAGGGTTTAAAACCAAAAGACCTTATTGGTGTTCCTTGGAGGGTTGCTTTTGCACTTCAAGTCGATGGATGGTTTTTAAGGTCAGATATTATTTGGAATAAACCCAATTGTATGCCCGAGAGCGTTAAGGACAGACCAACAAAATCCCATGAATATATATTCCTTTTGAGTAAATCAAAGCATTATTATTACGATTATCAATCAATAAAAGAACCTAGCGAAACTGGTGAGTTAAGAAATAAAAGAACGGTTTGGAATGTTAATACACAAGGCTTTAAGGATGCCCACTTTGCGACATTCCCTCCAGAATTGATAGTGCCTTGTATTAAAGCTGGAAGTAAGGTCAATGATTTTGTCTTAGACCCCTTCTTTGGTTCGGGAACAGTAGGGGTAGTGTGTAACGAATTAAGTCGTAGATATATAGGTATTGAAATTAGCCAGGAATATATAGAGATGGCTACTCAACGGATTATTAACACTGAATATGCTGAGGAAGAAGGAAGAAAATGCAATGAACTTTAGAACACCCCTTCCAGACACCCAAATTAGTTTCTATCAACGAATGGAAGAATTAAAAAAGACTACTCTTCAGGAGGCTCTGTACAAAACCGTTGAAAAAGCAGATATAGGCAGGCTGGATGAGGAACTAAGGAAATATGTTAAAAATAGTGACTTACAACTACTAGCAAGATACGGGACAAGAGGAGAAGTTATGTTCGTTGTTCCATACGTACTGGAACTTAATCCCAAATTAATTGGTTATTATAGATTGTTGTTAGGTTTCCCCCAAAAGTCTTTTTATACAGGAGATAGGGGCTTAGGATTCGGGGTTTTTAAAAGTATGGAATCTACAGGAAAAATATCTAAAGCTCAACAACCTTTAATTGAAGATCTAGTAATAGCGTTTAATAAAAGTGCTTCACTGTTATTAAACTCGATTGAAAAGGTATCAATATCATCTAGTTTATTTAGAGACCTAACATTATTAACATTAGGTCCTCAACTTAGAGGTGGTAGAAATAATGACCTTGGCATTGCAGCAACTAAGATGGTTTTTGAAATCATTAGAGAAATAGTTAGTCCGGCAATCAAAGAATCAACAGATACAAAGATTGTGCTAAGCAATGCCGCAGGAAGAGAAACAACCATTGAGTTTTCTTCTGACCCGGACATTATTATTAGAGAGAAATTAAAATCGGGAAAGTTTAAAAACTGGATTGCTATTGAAATTAAAGGTGGAACAGATTTAGCAAATGCCCACAATCGTTTAGGTGAAGCAGAGAAAAGTCACCAAAAGGCTAGGCTAGCATACTATACTGAGTGCTGGACTTTAATTGGTTTTAATATTGATTTAGAATTAGCAGCCAAAGAATCACCGACTACCGATAAATTCTATCATATATCCTATCTTGTAGATAAGAACAATGCGGAATATGAAGATTTTAAAGAAAACATTATTGCTCTTGCGGGCATATCTGATTAGCATTTCCACTATTAACAAGAAAGATTGATATACGATGGATATACTCAATTTACCTCACTTCAAAGTATTACATGTAGAACAAACAGAACACGATTACAGCATTAGGGCAGAAATGGCCTCACCGCCCATTATCTGCCCTAATTGTTATAATAGGGACTTTGTCGGATACGGTAAGAAAGAACAACTATTCATGGACTTGCCGATCCACGGCAAGCGTGTGGGTATCCTAGTTAACCGTAGGCGGTACCGGTGTAAAGAGTGCAATAAGACGTTCCTAGAGATATTACCAGACATGGACGAAAAACGTCTGGCCACCACCAGGTTAATTGAATATGTCCAGAAGCAGTCCTTAAAGCGTACATTCGCCAGCATATCCGAGGACGTGGGCCTGGATGAAAAGACAGTTCGTAACATCTTCCGTGATTACGTTACTCACCTGGAGAAAACCGTAAGGTTTGCCACCCCGGAGTACCTGGGGATAGATGAAATCCACATCATCCACCCTCGCTGCGTGGTCTGTAACGTCAAGGACAGAACAATAATCAATATTCTGCAAAACCGGAACAAAGAGACAGTGATTAAGTACCTCATGGAGCTACCGGACAGGGATAGGGTTAAGTATGTCAGCATGGATATGTGGCAGCCGTACCGGGATGCAGTTAAGTTGGTCTTGCCCCAGGCTAAAATAATCGTGGACAAATTTCACGTCCTCCGCATGGCTAACCAGGGCGTGGAAACAGTTAGGAAAGACATAAGGGCAAACATGACACCCAAGCAACGCCGTACCCTAATGCACGATAGGTTTGTCTTGCTGAAACGCAGGCACGAGCTGAAAGAGGCCGAATTTCTCAAACTCGAATCATGGACTAAGAACCTCCCGGATCTTGGCAAAGCCTACGAGTTGAAAGAAGAGTTTTTCCAAGTGTATGAAAGTAAGAACCAGGCTGAAGCTATTGAACGTTACAACGCCTGGCTTTCTAAGGTTACTGATGAGATTTGCTTTGCCTTTGAACCATTAATAAAAGCCCTAACTAACTGGCACCATGAGGTCTTTAACTACTTCAACCACCCCATTACCAACGCCTACACTGAGGCCCTGAATGGGCTAATCCGGGTTATGAACCGCCTGGGTAGAGGGTATTCCTTTGAAGCTTTACGGGCTAAGATCCTGTTCACCGAAGGGCTATCCAAGTCTAAGAGGCCCTTGTACCGGAGACAGAACCGGGAACCTATTATGAGCAGGATGGTTATTGCAGAAACAACCATAGATTACCAGAACTGGGATACCGGAGTACCCATAACAACATTGGTTGATTTTATTGAAAAAGGAAAAATCTAGGTGCCATCAACACACTAATCCGGATAGCCGTAAAAATGAACCCCTATTTTTAAGTGAAAGAAATACCCGGATGTCTGACAGGACGATAAGGCATATGGTTACTAAATATGCAAAAGGTGCAGGACTTGAGGATGTTTCCCCCCATACGCTAAGGCATACATTTTGTAAGAGTCTCGCAGATCAAGGAGTCAGGCTTGAACATATTGCCTATCTCGCCGGTCATGAGAGCCTTGAAACTACTCGGAGGTATACCCAGCCGGGAGAAAATGACTTAAGGAAAGCCGTTCAAACAATATCAGAAAAAAGATAATCTATGTAAAAAATATGCTTACGGATATTATTGAATTAATTGAGTAATCCTTTACCAATAATAACATTTCCCCTGAATCTGTTTCCAGGGGGAATGTTCACTTAAGTGAACGGGAGTTATAAACGATAAATACTTATAGTCCAAGGAACCTTTTATTTAGTTGACGGTGAACTACCACCATCCGGTTTTCTGTTTTCTTCACAAACTACGTCATTGTACCATCTGCGGGAATTGCTACGTCCCAAATGGGTACTCCCCATTTTACAATAATTAAGTGAATAACCCGGAGTAAATTTAGCCACTGTTTCAGAATGAGAGAGCAATGGCTCATTTTACTCCGGGTTATTAAAGCCACCATTCCGATTAGAAAGTCACCCGGTTTGACCGTTATATAATGCCGATGGAAGCTAAGAAAACAGTGTGATTTTGAAATAATTAATAATGCATTAAATTCATAGATTGTGGTGGTACCCTCAATACCCTAACTGCCCTTGACATGGAGAATGCCCGTGTTTCTTAGGACCAAGGATAGTTCAGGTTCGATTACTACACCTTGCTTGCTATGAAAGGCTAAGATGGGTATCCTTCATCTTGTATGAAAAGCCCAGGTTCATTCTTCCTCCGAGCACTAACGTTTAACTTTTGAGTAAAATTGAAGTAAGGTAAATACTATTAATTTACTTCAATTATTTTATTAATCTGGGTATATAAATCCTTACCATCAGTATCATTTTTTGTTGCCATTAAAAAAAGGCAATTTCCACCACTTTGTTTTGCCCAGAGTTGGCCTATCATGTCCTTTTCCTGGGTATCTTTATTAGTTGCAAGCTGCTCGCCCTTATATTCAACAACTAGAATGCGGCCGTCGAACAGTTGTGCAACAAAATCCGGATAAAATTTATCTGTTGATGTAGGCAACCAAAAGGAAGATTGAGGTTGGCGTTCGAGATTTCGTACCCAGGTCTTAACCTTTTTGTTCATTTCCAGAGCCTTCGCGCACTCTATTTCTTCATTATTCATTGTACTAATCACAGGGAAAAAATGTTTTAGAAATCTAAAGCTACCCCTATAAAAAGAATTAACAGGATATTGACCTTCTTGGAATACCACTGAAACATCAGAAGAAACATAGGCTACTTCAGGGGTATCAAATAAAACGTTTTGTACCCCTTGCTCGTAAGACTTTTCACGACAGTTGGAAATTTTTTGTTTTAGGAGTTTTTCCAGTACAAATCTTAGCCGAACCAAATCAGGGAGGTTCACTTTTTTAAATTCCTGGAGATACCGAACATGACGCCGGATGAACTCGACTAGAGATGTGTAAGGAATATCAGGCTGACGAAGTTTTCTATCTAACCATCCTACAAGCTGAGCCTCTGTCCAGTGAGTAGCTATTCCCAAACTTAGCGCCTCTTGTCCTTCTAACACTCTCTCATAAATCTTTGTGCCCTTGATATCTATTTCAAAAGCGTGCCCATCCTCTACAGGTTGAAAGTTATCCAAGTTGGTAGGAAAGTCCAGTATGTTCCAACCATCTGGTAAGAAGGATTCACGTTCAGCTACCCCAAATTCTCCATCTCCGAAATTAAGACAGAGTTGTGGGACTATTAACTTTTCCCCTTTCTCTGCAGGGGAGGGTGGACGTGTATAACCCTGTTTGGTTGTTACCTCTTTAACCAGTTGCTGTTGATCCACAGAAGAAGTGAACATGATGGAAGCTTTACTTTCAAGCTCTCGCAAGTCATTCTGGCTGGTGCAAAGAAATGTTACCTTATAGCCATTGTCAGTCTTTTCGATATCTGTATCAGCTTGTAATGCGAAATTCAATGAGGTAATTTCAGGCGCAAAAGAAGAATAGACTACAACTTCCTCACAAAAAACCGCAGGTTTTTCTTCTGGTTCAAGTAATTTGATTTGCTCATATTGAATGTTATTCTCAGCTTCTACATCTTCAAAGCCCATGCTAATCATATTATCTCTAATCTGACTAACTGCCTCAGACCAGGTAGTAACAGAAACGTGAGCATAGGCTCGGTTTAGGTCATCTTGCTTCCTGCGTTTAGCATAAGGCATTCGGAGGACTCGGCCTAAAAGCTGTTCAGCGTCTTTTGCAGACTGTACCCTAGCTGTTGAGCAGAAAACGTAGGCAAAAGAACAGTCCCAACCCTCTTTTAATGCTTGTATGGTTATAACGTATTTTACAGTACAATCCGGATCAAATAAGTCAATTCCGTCTAATTCTCGCTGTTCACCAGTAGCAACTGCAATAGCCTCGCGGGGAATATTTTCATCTTCAGTTAGGTATTTTAAGATAACGTCGACGGTCACGTCTTTATCCTTATTCTCTGCCTGAAATAAGACTATGGGCCTAATATACTGCTCTTCGTTTTTAGCTAACTCATCCAATCTTTCTCGGGTTTGAATAGCATTAGTGACAGCATCTTCCCAGGATTTATGCTCAATTAGCCGCACAGGCAGCTTAATCATATCCTCAGCTTTTAGTTCTGATGCACTAACCTTAAAAAGGACGTTGGAATTATTAGCCGGTGTAGCGGTGAGTTCAACTATGGCAGCCGGTCGAATACGTTGTAGAACCTCTATACTTAATTTGCTAGTATGATTGTGAGCCTCATCCACGATAACCAAAGGGTTATGGTAGGCAAGAAGGTTAGCAAAAGAGTATTTTATCTCTCCCTGGTCATTTAATTCAAGGTGAGGGCTGCGTGACGGTATACACTTAAAGTGAGGTTCTAACTCCTCGTGGTGAGCATATACTTTACGACCACCGGTAGAGTTTACCCTAAATGCAGCGAAAGTCGCAACAAATATACAAACAGCTCCCCCAATATCTTGTTGCCGAAGTTGGGGGAATTCTGATATGTCAAATATCCTAACCAGCCCGCCGAATTGACTGTCCAATGCTTCTCGGTTCGGATGCTGAGGATTTTTAAGCGTCTCCAGAGTCTGTCTACGAATAATGTCAGTTGGTGTAAGCCAAAGTACGATTGGAAAGTCTATCTCCATGTAGGCATTAGCGACAACACCAATAATATATGAAGATAAAAGAGTTTTCCCACCCCCTGTAGGAAGTCTCAAACAAACATATGGAATATTTTCTAACTCCGGTAAACTGTGATATTTTGGAAAAAATCCGGGTGCATCCTGTACTTCTTCAAATACTTGTTGTGGAGAAAATATCCAAGATTTTTCAAGAAATTCAGTGAGTTTAGTTAAAGTACGACTTTGATAGTTTTTTAACTTAAGCATTTATATCTACTCCTAACGCATCTTTAAATCGTAGGGTGTTTGCTTAAATGTAATCCCTAATTCACGTAGGCGAGCTTCACCTAAACGTGTAGCTTCACCAAATATAACTTTCTCACCATCATAGGGAGGTAGAATAGCTAAAAGTTTGTTAGTTAGTACGTTACCACCATTGGGACGTTTATCTCCAAGTATGCCGTTGTATAGAAGATAATAAGCTACATTATTATGAATTCCTAGAAGTGGTAAATCAGCCTGCCCTTGATAAGGTATTTTAGTTTCAGTGAACCATATATGGGCGGCAAGGGCCTGGAACTTAACAGAAGAGTTCAAATGGCCATCACTGTCAAAGACTGGCTCACCGAGGCGGTAAAAACGGAAACCGCCACCACCTTGCCAATCTACAGGATTAGAAATACCCCCTTGTTCTCCCTCTACTACTTTTTGGAGTCGAGGTACTACGTGCGTGACTGCTTGTTCTCCCATTTCCACGCCAATATATCGCCGCCCCATTTTGTGAGCAACAGCTGCAGTAGTTCCAGATCCTAAAAATGAATCCATTATAAGATCCCCAGGGTTTGTTGCGATGTGAATTATTCTTTGAATAAGTCGTTCAGGCTTTGGTGTGTCAAAGGCCTTGATCTTACCAAAAAGTGCATGAATCTCTTTTTTTGCCTCATCTGTATGACCAACTTCTTCCGAAGGCCACCATGTCCAGGGGGCTACACCAGGCACTTGCCAGATGTATCTTATGATGTTAGGCTGGCTATTTCCAGTTTTCCCAAAATAAATGCGGCCTTTTGCAAGCAAGTCTTCATAGGTAGCTTTTGAAATTCCCCAGCATCGTCCTTTTGGTGGCTTATGTACTTTTCCTGTTGGTGTAATTACCTCATAGTATTGTTCTGGAGTTGCATGGCCTTCCTGTGCAGTCATTGGAACTGGTCTCCAACGCCCTAATGGATCATTATTTGGATTCCTGTACACCTTTGCTTGCTTTTCAGTAATCGGAACCATGTTCCTTGTTTTTTTGAATAAATCTGGATTCTTTGCATAAGTAAAAATATATTCATGAACATCGCCAATAGCCTCTCGATTTTCACGGGAATAACGTTTTTGCCAAACATTACACGCAATAAATCTCTTTCGACCAAAAATTTCATCCATAATAACCTTTAAATATGCGGCTTCGCTATCGTCAATAGACACCCAGATACTGCCGTCTTGACTTAAAAATTCTCTTAGCAATTCCAACCGGGGGTATATCAGTTGTAACCATTGTGAGTGTTCGAGGTTGTCGTCATAATGTTCAAAGGCTGCTCCTATGTTATACGGCGGGTCAATGTATATACACTTAACTTGACCTGCAAAATAGGGTAACAAGGCCTTGAGAGCCTCTAAGTTGTCCCCTTGAATTATCATATTTGGTGTATTATCTCCGTAGCTGTATTGCTGATCCTCCTCCAACAGTCTAAAGGGTATTTTATTAGCAATCGTTAATGTTTTGTCACGATCAAGCCAATGTAATATTGGCATTAAAATTCCTCCAATCACCTTACAGTAGAGTATGGTCATAGTTATTTAGATGAGAAATAAGTTCTAACGTAATTTGTATTTAACAGTGAATTTCTACGTAAAACTAGTCAGGTAGGTTAATCCTATCCTGGCTAGTTGATTCTGGAGGGGACTTGTTTATTTAAGTGAATAGGGTTGCCAATTAACTAACCTCAAGAGCATTAATTTCAAATATGCTTCTGATAATAGCGGCCCAAACAGGGGGTACGTCATCCCACGAAGCCCATTTAGAAGTTTCTACAAATGCCCTGTAGGGTTTGTCCGATGTTGGTACTTTGTAATTCAAACAATCCTCTAAACAGTCCTGGAGTGGGAATACCCTGGATGTATCTCCAACAGCTGCTTCAATATGTTTATTCATTTTTGCCGCACCTTCTGTTTGGCTATCTAAATCATGCATTACAATTGGGTTAATTGAGAGAGCCTGAAGGTATTTAACTAGAGAAATAATGGCGGCTTTACCCCTTGCCTTTGTAATTTGAAAGGTAGATTTAATTTCCTTCTGGACATCTTCTGGCAAGAGATTAAGAGTATTCTTAATTGCTATTTGTTCAGAGTCACCCTCTACAATTAGGCATTTCTCCGCAAAGAATACCCTGGAAAGTTCATCGTCAAATGTTTTTATCATTTTTACATGTTGCTTTTCATCTTCTTCTAGATTCTTGAGGGCTTCCGAAACGCCATAATTAATGGTTGACATGAAGCCATTTTTGTTTAAATAAACCTTTGTAAGGCTTTGCCATTCCTTTGAAAGATCAATCATCCATGGAGAATGGGTTGTACTAATTATTTGGTTTGACAGACCAAGGCTATAAATTGTGTCTCGCAACATGTTAGCAGCTGATGGGTGAAGGTAAATTTCTGGCTCTTCAAAGGCAATAATTAAGGGCTTTGTCCTAGTCTCTTTTTTTGCTTTCAATTTTGCATGATATTTAAGCATTGAGAAGATTGCCGTTCTTATGAGACCAGTACCTTGTCTAGTGGCATCAGTGTTAACATTTGAATACATTTCTACAGAGTATTTTGGTTTAAGTATCTCCGTTAGGCCCTGTAAAGAAGGATTTATATGAATGCCACAGTTAGGGAAAACGTCTCCAATTATATTATTAACTTCAGAGCAAAGAACTTTAATAAGTGATTCATCTGTATCTGGAGACATTTGCTTCTGAAGTTCATTAAGGTTTTCTTGAATATCTTTAGCGAGCTGGTTATCTGCGAGTATATCCTCAAAAATATAACCAAGGCACTCACCTAGAAGAGTTTTGTTGCTATCGGCTTTTCCTACGTCATCAGAATTGGCGTAAGAAGGAATATACAATAATCTCGGTAGTTTTGAATTCACGTTTGAGGGTGCCCCGCCAGGATTTTTGAACAGTTGTGGTTCTGCTTCCATATCCCATTCAATTGCTCCTTCAATTTTAAATTCCCATTCATTGGGTAATTTTTTGTTTTCTACTTTTTTTACTCCTAGTGATTCTTGGATTTGTTCCTCGGTTAAGCCAACCCCTAGGAGATCTGTGTAGGTTTTAACTTTGTCAAATGGTTCTACTATTTGATAAGGATATAAAAAGGTTTCTATGACTGGTTTTGTTGTATTTGAAAGGGTATACGTCTTTTTATAAAAAAATTGGCCGTTAATTACTCTACCTTTAAATCCTCGGCTATTGGCAGTTTCTGGGTCAATATCACTAAACCAGCCGCATATTTCTATTGTTTGGCACCTGTTGCCATCAGGGAGGAGTCTAAAATCATCCGGCTTAATAACATCTTCCTTTAATGAGAGTAATGCATCGATAGCGCGTAAAATTGAGCTTTTCCCGTAATTATTTGGCCCAATGATAAATGATGCAGGGCTAAGGTTTATTTCAGCATGTTCTACCCTTCTGAAATTTTTAATCTCTACTTTTGATAGTTTCATTATTTAACCTCCGTAAACTGTTAACGTTCACTTAAGTGAAAACAGCTTCTTAAAGCAACTGCCATTTGAGTTCTTGAACTCCTCTGTAACTAAGAAATAATTAGCCAGCTCTTTGTTTGTTAACTGATAATTATTTATCAATTCTTTAAATTCTTTATCTGGTACCAGGAAATTAACTGAAAAAATAACATGGTGTAACCAAATCATTTACTCAATTAGATATTTTATAAAATACCCTAGTTCTTTCTTAATGGTTTTTTCAAAATCAAATGGCTCCTGATACTTTAGGATAGTGTTTTCAATAGAATCTAAATTTAAGAAGGTATCTACTTTAGATGATGACGATATTTCATAAATTGTCTTTCCTACTTCATCAAGGGTAATTAGCTTAGTTTTATGTGGTACTTTTAGGTTTTCTAAACGATACTCTCCTCTTGGATCCGTAAGTACCACTAAGGACCAAACATCTGTAGAAAAACCATTATTATATAATAAACTTTTAATGAATTTGCAATGATATTCATTCTGGGCGATTGGACTCCTTGTGTTTACCCATTTCTTAAATTTAAGTGAGTACCATTTTCCATCTTTATCAACATAATAAGAAGCCCGGTTTTTAATTTCAACACAGATAACTACCTTTGGGAGAATGATTAATGCATCAATTTGTGATTTTTCACCATCTGGTGTGATTAAATCAAGATCCGTAAGTCTTTTATGTTTTATATTTAATGAATCTAGTTTATAGAATAACTGTTCTCCTTCCCACCCTTTCTTTTGAGTAGAAATGTATTTTTTAAGGTGTTTTGCTATATGAAAATGAAACCAACCAAGAGGTAATCCTATAAATGCTAAGGAACTAGTTACAATTAATTCTAGTAAGGAATGGTTACTAGAGAATAAGAATGAAAGAATAGAAATTGCTCCATAAAAAAGTAATACCACACCTGAGGCCGTAAGGGCTAACCATAGAATTGTTAAAAAAGAAAACTTTTTCAAGTATGAATTGCTTATATACTTTTTAAACATTTAATTCCTCCATTATTATTTAATATTAAAGATAAAAAATTAACTCCTATTGATGGTTGAAGGCGTTCACTTAAGTGAACAACAGAGATGTTTCAGTTTTATGAATTCTTTAGTTACTTGAAAATATTTTGCAAGTTGTTTATCTATAAAACCTGCTCCGCACAATTTTTTAAATTCCCTGTCTGAAATTAGAAATTTTACCGCCCAAAGCTTGGCTCTCAGTTCATCAATACTCAAATTTATTAAATCAGACAGAGTCACTAGCGTTGCATAAAAACTAATGTATAAATCAAAAGTCAATAAATGGAAAATTGCATTGTATTATTTTGTAATAATTTGGTTGTATACACCAATTACCTTATTTCTCTTTGTGCTAAAGGAACAACCACTTAAGAGGTAGTCCTTTATCCACATTTTTCAGATCATGTAATTCCTAAGCTATTATCGGGTCGTAAGTTAGATCATCCAGGTGTTCTGCCTCACCTTGTAGTACCTGTACTAACGTAATGTTGTAGACTTTTTCATGGTCTATACACCGTCGTCCTCTTGAACTTTGGCCTGACTTGAGCTGGAGTTTTCGTACAAACTCAGAGAATTCTATGTAAAGGCATGTGCTAAGCAACATCTTAATTTTTAGTAACGGACCCTCGTAACCGGTTTTCATTTTAAGCAATATCATTAAACAGTAGGTAATCAGCGCTATCAGTAATTGGTTTTCCACAGCCTGCTGGCTTAGACCATAGAAGTGTTTTACACAGAGATGTTGTTTGATCCACTTAAAGAATAATTCGATTTGCCAGCGGTAGCGATATATATAGCTTATTTCCTCGGCACTTAACTCATAGTCATTGGTAATGATAATTACAGGCTTACCTTCGGTATCCTCTGTTTCTATTAGCCGCAAGGGGTATTGCATCTTGGTTATGCCGTCTTTGCCTAAGATTACCTTTTGGTCTTTTTTGATTAAGCTATCTGGGTTTGTTGGAAATTCCTCTAATGTTTCAACTATTGCATTACTCTTTAGACGACTAACAAATCTGGTACCGTTATTACAATATTTGTCGAATTTCTTGTAATCCAGGTAGCCACGGTCAAAAACGTTTAGGGCATCTTCTTCTACAACCAAGGCATCCATTTGTGTTTTGTCAGCAGGTTTGGCCGGTTTAATTATTGCTTTGTCTGGTAGAACCCCTTGTTCAAACAGTTGGATACGGAGGTGTAATTTAACTCCGCTTTTGGTTTTTCTGAACTCTGCCCATCTATATCGGGAAAGACAAAGGCTTATGGTTGAAGAGTCTATCAGATAAATACGACCTAATTCATGCCTTATGGATTTAAAACCGATTTGGGTTCCAAACTGATGGACTATATCAGAAAACAGAGACTGAATTAATTCAGGAGATAACTCTCTTAATTTACGGGATAACTGTGAAGCACTAATTGAATCTAAACCTACTGCTGATCTAAAATTATCATTGTTCAAGCTGTTACTGATATGGCGTAGACCTTTAAGTTGCTCTAACTGTGCATAGGAAATCATTTGAATTAGTTTGACAACGGTTAACTTCTTCGTGTAAGCATCAACTTCTGATTCTTTGACATTGCTTAAAAATTTTTCATTATAAATTGCTTGAAATAGTTGATTATATGTGGATTTACTGGTATCCTTGTCCATGCGTGTTCTCCTTATTTTTGAGATTATGGACAGGACTACCTATTATATCTCAATTATAAGGAGATTTTTTATTTATTCGTAGACAAAATATTCCATTATACTTGACAAAACAAAAATTTTTTTATGCAACACTAGTGAGACAGAGTGCTTTCAGGTCTGTTTTTAAACAAAATATTAGATTTAGCACTAGTAAAATGGTGGCCGATTTCTTCTGCTAAGGTACAGAGAAGTTTAACAGGGTCTGATTTAAGCTCAATGTTTAAAATAATAAAGCTCTCATCCCCTTTTTTTTATAAAGACCATTTATCTTAGATACGGAAAGTAAAGTTTAAAAACCCAATAACATCAAGGTCTAATAACCATTTTTTGTTGTAAAAAATTTGACAGAAAAAGAGGGTACACCGCCCCTTCTACGGAATTGTTTAGCGTCCAAACAAAACATTCCAAAAGGATGGTGACCCTCTGAAATGATGGTATCACAATTTATTACCACAAATCAACTTGAAACTTTGACCCGTCAACAACGACGTGATTTGGAACGTAAATATCAGAAGAAATTACATTCTCTTCAACGCCTGACTAGCAAAAGTGATCTTCCGATTAGCTTTGACAATACTTCTGTAACTGCTTATGGAAATTTTGGCATACTAGAGGCGTTTAAGCAAGCCATTGATTTCAAGGGTATGCTTAAAGGGGTTTCCCTTAAGCGACATCATAACTGTAAATACTCTGATACAGGGTTGTTAGATACAATCATTGATGCCCTTTCCTTGGGATTATTACGGTTTTCTCATATGAATGCTCTGCAAACTGACCCTGGATACCAGAAAATTAAAGAAGTAACACAAGTGCCTGACGAAAGCACTTTGCGGAACTTTCTATCTCTTATCTGTGAGCAGGAGGCATTAAACCAATTGCCTCTGGTGAATCAGGAAATGCTGTCCTTAAAGGCCAAATCCGATCAACCCCGTGAAGTCTGGCTAGATATTGATGACAGTGTCCTCACTGTTTTTGGGAAACAGGAAGGATCAAAAGTCGGTTACAATCCTCGGTACCACGGGAGGCCTTCCTACAAGGTAAAGGTAGCATTTATCTCTGGAACTTGCGAACTAGTCAATGCCGGGTTATATAGTGGGAACGTCGCCAGCAATGGCCAATTTATGGAATTCCTTAAAGAGACATTAGAGATCTTAGCTGCCCAGAATATCCTCGTAAAAGGTATCCGCATAGATAAAGGTTTCTTTGATGAGGATAACTTTGCCTACCTGGAAGAACAGGGCATCGAGTATATTTGTAAGGCTAAACTCACCAGTAATATGAGAAAGGTCATTAAATACCTTGATGACCAGAACCAGTGGCAGTCTTTGAGCAACCATTATGCTGCAGCAGAAATCACCATTCCATTACCTAAATGGTCCAAAGCCCGCAGGTTTGTATTTATCCGTGAAACTCAAGAACCTAAGGCATGCGGCGATCAACTTAACTTTGACCTGAAGACATTCGACTACCAGGTGATAATTACTTCTAGTGACGAGCACAACCCAGAGGAGGTATGGCACGAATACAATAAGCGTTGCAATATCGAAAACAAAATTGATGAACTCAAGGTTGGCTTAGGCTTTGAAAAAATGAGCCAAGCAGAGATGGATCGAAACAAAGCCTTTATGTGGCTCAAAGTATTATCGTATAACCTTCTCAACTGGTTTCGCTTGGCCTTATTGGATGGCAAAGACAGCCGTGCTGAAGTGCCCACTATCCGCCGTAAAATACTGAATGTACCTGGGAACATTGTAGGCAACAACCGTTACCGCCATATAAAGTTAGCCCCTAATCCCTGGTTGCAAAAGGCATTGAAGAATGCTAAGGAAAAATTACAAGAATTCCTTTGCATACAGGCATGGGTTGCCGTAAGTTCAGGTTAAACAAACTCGAGACTAATCGAATTAATCAAATATGATATCACTGATCCAAAAAAGATGGGTCTTATTAACTGCACCCTAAAATCTAGCTTTTTATTGGAGTATACAGCAGTGATAACGCTTTCCGAGTGATTAGGCATTCAGGCAACATAGCAGCTCAAGCGGTATAACCAAAAATTGGTTATTTTGGAGCTTTAACTTGGCTCGGAAAGTTACTTTCCGATTTGAAGTTTATGTTTTTATCCTTAAATGGATAGTAGTAAATGTAAATATCTTCATTTTTTACTAGAGCCAATAAAGCGATTAATCTGCTGTCCAATGTAAAGTCTCTTTTATACACAAAAATACAGTGCTGTAAGAAAATTGAAAAAGGATAAAAACTAAGAAAACCACCTGACTGGTGGTTAATGCTCGAATTTTATCTAACAATGTCGTATTGTCTGATAATTGAAGAAACTACTAACCTTATATGTAAGGTTAGTAGTTTCTTTATTCTGACTGGTTATTATTGCTTTGGTCTTTTCTCTTTTGCTCCATCGCTGCTTTTATAGCCCTTTGAATGTCTTCAGCCTCTTCTGGAGTGGGTAGATGAAATAACTGGTCACCTTCGTAGCTGGCTACAAGAACTTCGTCATCTTCGTTAGTTGGTGTTTCTTCTTGGGAAAGGATATCTCTTAAAGCCTCTAGGATCTGAATTCTTTCTTCTAATGATATAGGCTTACCAGCAATGGTAATTGCTTCTTTTGAATTAAATAAGTCCAAGACCTCATTGCTTAAAGTATTAGATATAGATTGATTGACTAATCTAAATTCAGAAATAATTTTTTTTATAGCTAATAATTGAGAAGAACGAAGATCTCTTAAATCATATATTAATGATTTTAAATCATCTGATACTACTCTTAATTGTTTGCATTCTTCTGCAAAAAAATCTGCAAGCTCGATTCCCAAAGAAGTGCAAATTCTCTCCAAAGTATCTAAGGATGGCTTAGTATTATTTGCTTCAATCTTTGTTATTAATGAGGGATCTACACCTATCATTTTTGCTAATTTTCTTTTACTAATTCCTAATTTTTCACGAAAAAATGTAACCCGTTTCCCATAATTCATTATAGAACCTCTTTTGAATTTGATTCAAGGTAAATTATACCTTAAATAAGAAATTTTAAAAATTATTGAATTAAAATAAATATTTTTATTGAAATATTGAATTATATGCAATAAAATAATATTGAGGTGGTGACTTTGATTCAATTAGGTCATAAAATTAAAAATCTAAGAGAGAAAAAAGGTCTCTCGCAAGTCCAACTGGCACATATGGTTGGGGTAACCAATTCTCTTATTTGTAAGATCGAAACGGGTCAGACCAGTGGGTCTATCCATACCCTTAAAAAAATTGCAAATAAGCTTGATGTTAGTGTAAATATTTTTTTTGAGGATGACTCATCCGTTAAAGTGGCAGGAGAATAGCATAATAAACCAGACCCTTTGCTATTGTTCAGAAAAGGGTAGGTGTACCTACAAATTTTACCATATATTAATTAAATATTCTGTAAAAGCGTGTCGTTCGCTAGGTAGGGGTTAGTCTAAGGGGGTGCTCTAAATGGAAACACCGAGTCCGGACACCTTGGGTATATGTTAATTATGCTTTGAGCCTACCTGGGCAGGTTCCTCATATCAGATGTACACTCTCTTCATCAGGAGTGATTAATGCGGCAATCACCGGCCTTTAGGCAAGAAACCCCTCAGGAATCTAGCCCTTTCAAAAATGAATAGAGAAAAGGCTACATGCAGCATATTTATAGTTGAAAAAGATTGTTTTAGTAGTCTGCTCACTAAGGGTATTAAAAATGTACTAATAGCAATAGATGTTTTTAAATCAATTTCTAGCAAGATATTATAACCCCTTTCGGTAAAGAAGGTGGATATTATGGAGATGGAAAGTATATTTGAAAATGTTAATTCGATTATTGTGGATTATCCTATAATTGTAGTTTTTCTATGTCTCTTCTTAATAGCAATAATTTATGTTTTGATACAGGCAAGCAAAGATCCACCAAGCTAAGTTGGCTTTAGGTTAATTTCGTTGGTGAAACGTTGGTGAAAAATGAAATTGTACTGTGGTCGGATTAAACAAAATATAAAAATAATGAAATCTGTCTTGATTGCCAGTCAGCCTCTATAAAGAACCCTCCCACTGATGAGTCCAGGAAGGACGAAACGGTGGCACTGTAACCGGCTACCGTTTGGGGTAATTATGAACCTGTCCAGTAAATTCAAAGGGTGTGCTTGAAATTGGAACGAAGCACTTTTGATATAATTATTCATTTGTTTTTGTATATATTAAGATTGTTGTTTTTATTCATATTAACATTAACAATATTTTCGGTAATCTTACTTAACACTCCATGGTTTATCACAAAATTATTGGATTACTATTCCCTACTAGAAAATATCTCTATAAAAGTGCTTATCGGCTTGTGGTCAATAATCATATATGCAGAAATAATAATTTTATAATGTCGCGCGTAAAACCTCGCCCCTTGCGGGCGAGAATGTAAGCGCGGTATTTGTGAGGGGTTCGATACCCCTCACAAATACAATTACACCAACTTCTGATTCTCGATATACTTTTGAATAGTTTCCGCAGACACCGGGCCAGCAGTTCCCACATAGTAGCCTTTGCTCCATAGTCCAGACCCCCAGAATTTGCGCTTTTTAAGGTTTGGGAACTTCTTGAATATCCAAACCGCAGTAATGCTCTTGATGGTCTTAACCACCTCTGTTGGGCTGACATAGGGTTTAACCGATACAAACAGGTGAATGTAATCCGGCATTACTTCCATAGTCAGGACTTCGTACTTGTAATGGTCGCAGATATTGTAAATCAGCTTTTTCAGATAGGTTTCTATCTGGTCTGTAAGGACTTGGTGGCGGTATTTAGGACACCAAACAAGATGATAATTAATGTTATATCTGCTATGGCTGGTGGCATTTGTTTTCAATGGATAATTTCTCCTTTCAAAAGATTGCCTATAAGATTATACTAAAGCATATAGAGCAATCTTAATAGGAGAAATACTATGCCAGCTGTCACCAAAACCATTTCCGTGAAACTCCATGACCTAACAAAAACCAAACTGGAAGCATTACAGGACTTGCTTAACATTAGTGCAGACTTATCGCGTTACTACGTTACTAAACTAGAAACCTTAAACACTCAATCAAAGAAAGCTCTGCACAATGAAACATATACCGAAGTTAAAAGTATGTTCCCAGGCCTTCCTACAGGATTAATTCAAACCATCAGGGACAAATCACTGGAAGCATATAAGTCCTACAAAGCCAGAGTAAACAAGGGTAAAAAAGCTAGTCTGCCGGTATTCAAACATTCGGTAGTCAGGTTTGACAGCAGGACATTTACTCTGCACAAAACAGAAACCTGTTTCCCTTACTTTGTATCAGTCAGTACCCGGCAAAAGCGAGTTATGCTGCCTGTAAAGTACGGAAGATTTCAGGGTGAAATATTAGCCGGACTTGCCTCTGGTGTATATAAATTTTGCACAGCTGAACTATCTTTTAGCTATCGTTTGAACTGCTATATCCTGAATATCAGCTACAAATATGACGTGCCGGAACAGGCTACAACAGCCGTTATGGGTATTGACCTTGGTATTACTAATCTCGCTGTCCTTGCCGTGCCTGGACAGATAATCAAATTTTTCAACGGCAAACGCCATAATCAAAAACGTGACCACTATGCAGAATTGCGGCGTAAACTTGGCAAGAAAAAACTGATTAAGAAGATTAAAGCTATCGGCAATAAAGAACAACGGTACATGAAGGACGTAAACCACAAAATCAGCAGGCAGATCGTTAATATTGCTAAACAATGTAATGCAGTTATTCAGTTGGAGGATTTGTCCAACATAAGAGAACGTGCTAAGTTTTCACATAAAATGAACCGCAAACTGCATAACTGGAATTTTCACCAATTACGTTCTTTCATAGAATACAAAGCCATTGCCGAAGGGTTAAAAGTGGTACAAGTAAGCCCGAAATATACATCGCAAGGTTGCCATATATGTGGTCATACTGAAAAAGGTAATCGACCAAATCAGGCCACTTTCCTGTGTAAAGCCTGTGGCTACCAAGCAAATGCAGATTTCAATGCAAGTATGAATATTGCTGTCGCTGGCTAATATGTCAGCTGCAGTGGGCTACAGTGAATCTAGCCCAGCCGTAAATGGCTGTCGTCAGGCGTAAACTCGCAGACGGCTAACCGGGGAATAATGAGAAGCCACTGTTTCACGCAGAAGGCTTGGAGTTACCACCGGAAGCCGCGCGGCCTTGTGCCCGCGGTAGTTCACATTATATTATGCCGTAGTTATTGGCTGTAGGTTCTCATGGCAAAAAGCTATTGGTGGTAATGCTAAATTTGATATAAGTAGCTCTCTTTCCCGTCTGGGGCTAGTCAATGAATAATCAAAATATACAGGGATCAAGCTAATCTCATTAGAATACATCTTGCGTATCTCTGCATGATCGTCATAACTTACTAGCCAATTGCAGTTACTTGAAAGTAGGAATTTTGCTAGTGCTTTATGTTCTTTGTGCTCATACCAATAGCGATATAAGCTTTTACCTTTAAGATAGTAAGGGGGATCTGCGTATAAAAAGAAATTGCCTTTTAAAAAGTTTTTTTTGTTTTGCTTGAGAAATTCCATTGCGTCACCAAAGAATACTTCAACTCTATTTTTAAACTTTGAAAGCCTCTCGATTTGTGAAATAATATTGTGTTTATTGAATCTGCAATCAATCTTATACTGAGAAGATTGATTATGCCCGCCAAGTGGCCCTGCTTTTAGAATGCCAGAAAAATTAGTTCTATTATAGAATAGTCCAGCCAGTCCTAAATCTACTACTGTATGAGATGAAATGTTATCACATTTTCGGTATATCTGAAAGGCATTCCAAGTATCAATAGTTATTGGCAGATTATAAATCTTTTCTATTAATAAATAAGTATGGTTAAAGACTGATTGCCAAAATGAGTAAACTAACGGATCACGCTCTACGAGAATTGCTTTTTCAGCTACAAGCGATTCTAGCAACGCTAAAGACACAACAGCACTCCCTGCATAGGGCTCTACGATTGTACAATCAGTCAAGTAATTTTCTTCAAGCACGCTGCTGATATAGTTCGTTAGTATAGCTTTACTTCCTGGGTAACGTAATGGGCTGAGTTTAGCATTTTGAACTGGCATTGCCACATTCCTTCCTTAAGAAGTCAAGGTCTAAAGCCATTATATACAAAAGGTTCTTTTTTGGCCAGTAATTTTTTATGTGCTATAATGTTTGTTCAAAATGTAGTTAATTACTGTAAACAATCCAGTAGTTGCTATGGTTTCCAGCATATCAGCAGTTGGGCGGCTAGCTCCCGTTTGATGTACAACTAAATCTAAATGAGTCTTTAAACCATCATTTTTAAATACAGCGTCAAATGCTCTGAGCACTGTGCTGTCAGGAAATAAGGACTTTTTGTTATTTTGGATATATGTTAGTAACTCCTTCAGTGCAGGGTCATCGGGTCTTGTTTTTACGTTACCCCAGTGTCCTTCCTTCTTAAGAAAATACTTAAATGTTTGTTCAAGTAAAGACCGAAGTAGGATAGTAGTTGAAATGGGAAAATATTGATAATATTTTTGAGTTGATGTTTTATTTTCGGACATACGACGTATTTCTTCGGCAAGTAGCATAACAGCTAATTCATCTGGCTTTTTTTCATCCAAGACCAAGTCTAGGTTTTCAAAAAACTTAGGTACCTGAACCTTTGCAGGTTTCTTTTGTGGTTCTATTTTAGGGTCTGGTTGTTTTGGTGGAAGTGGTTGTTCTTTATCTTTTGTTTTGTGTGGAGTAGGTGTTTTTTTCTCCGGTTTTTCTGTAGCTAAATTTGGGTTAACTTGGTTATCGGATGAAGTATTTTTATCATTAGCGGTTTCTTTCGGGGGGAGTAGAGTTGGTTTAACAACAGATTCACCCTCACCCTTATTCTTGAGTAGATTTACGATCCCGGGTACTTTTTCATATGACATTGTCCGAGTATCGATGGTCTTGTCCAGGAAAGCAGCACGCATAATTAATTCAATAGCTTTTTTAAATAGTGTAGGATGTAAGGAGGATTGTGGTTCCATAGTTTGTTTATTAAAGTTCATTTGCAAAGCTTTTTTTGTGCCACTGGTACGAAATAGTCGCAGATACTTATCAATTTCTAATTGATGTAAGTCCAGTCTAACTTTTTCGTCAGGAGACCATACCGACAAATCAAGTCCATGCATAAGTAGCTTGTACTCTTGAATGTGGGTTTTAACCGTACTAAGATCAAGATCTGTTAGTTCAGCAATCTGTTCCACAGTTTTTCCATTTTGATAATGATTATGAGAAAACATCATTCTAGCTAATGGAGGCCATTTTTTTACACCTTCTATATGGCGTGTAGCTAATACTTTTTGTGCCTCTTGTCTTGATGAAATCAAATCTACTTCAATATTTTCTATATTTAATTTTGTTTCTTCAGAGGCTAAAGAAAAACCTGTCTTTTTGAATGGATCAGGAATTAACTCTGGGGATAAAAGGCATTGGCAAGCACAAATTCGGCGATTTCCTTCTAGAATAATGTATCCACTATTTTCTTTACAAACAATAACTCTTTCACCGGGCATAAGACCTTCGTAGGAAGCAATACTTTTGGCAAGAGATACAATTTCCTCAAAGCGAAATAGGTATAATCTAATCTCTTCTTGGGTCGGTGAGGGAGGTACAATAAATCGAGGATTGGCGTAATCCAATATGAGGTCCAATGTTTTAACGGAAACTGTTTTTGTTGTCATAAAACATTTCTCCTTTTGGTATGATATAGTTATTCCACCCAGAAATTATTTGTTCACTTAAGTGAACGCCCAGCATTAAAGCAATTGCCACTTTATTTCAATGAATTCTTCTGTAACTTTAAAATAACTGGCTAGTTCGCTATTAGTAAGCTTGTATTTTGTTAATTTTTTAAACTCTTCATCTGGTATCAGAAAATTAACTGCCCAAATACGGGCTTTAAGTTCGTCTATGGCCATGTTTAATGATTTCGCAAGGGTAATTGTAATTAAGGAGTAGTCTTTAGCTAATATGTTTGACTTTGCCTTGGTAATATGGTGGCCAATTTCCTCTGCCATGGTGCATAGATACAGAACTGGGTCCGTGCGGAGTTTTGCGTTCAGTAAGATAAAAGCCTCCCCATTATCGTTTTTTATATAACCCATTTTGGTTAGGACTTATAAAGGGGTAGTAGCATACGAAGATATCGTCTTCTTTTACGATGGCAAATAAAAATGCTAACCTTTTGTCCATATATATGCAGAGCCTCAAGATGCAGGTTGTGTAATAACAGTTAAATACACAAATGTAAGAATGTAGAAGAAGGGTTAAAACTAGAAAAACCACCCACTGGTGGTAATTGCTCGAATAATATCAAAAATTGTCGTTTTGTCTAATGACGGAAGAAACTACTATCCCGGTTTGGGTATAGTAGTTTCTTTTATTCGCCACGTTCTTTTTTCTTTTGTTCCATGGCAAACTCTATGGCTTTTTCGATGTCTTCAGCTTCTTCCGGTGTAGGTATATGAAACAGGTGGTCGCCCTGGTAGCTGGCCACGAGAACATCATCTTCCTCATGGTCCTGGTCTTCGCCAGGAGCAAGAATCTCTTTTAAAGCCTCTAATATTTTTACTCTTTCCACCAATGATACAGGCTTACCTGCGATAGTAATAGGGCTCTTTGTATTAAATAAGTCCAAGAGTTCATTACTTGAGTTTTTTGTAGGGGGTGTATTACTAACTTGCTGGTTAATTATTGAAAATTCGGACACAATGTTTTTTATTAAAGAGACTTGTGTAAAACTTAGATTTTGCATTTCTGAAATTATTGCTTTTTCACACGAGTGACGAAGTAATTTACTTGATCTGGCGGCGAAGAAGGATAAAATCAATAGTCACCTGAAAATACCGTGCCAGCTCTTCATCTGATGGGTTGTCCAGGATTATAAGAGCCTCATTGAATTCCTCCAGTGGCACCAGGAACTTGACTGCCCATATTTGGCCCTTTATCTCATCGATTGTCATTTGGGCCTGGCCCCTGGCAGAACGGTGGCTATTTAATAAGTTAGAATACATTCCCACTATGTGATGGCCAATCTCTTCTGCAAGGGCGCATCGATACCGTATTGGATCTGATAGGAGGCGACTATCCAAAATAATGTATGTATCTTTCCCTTTTTTTTACAAGCGGCATTTCTGTTGGGGTTTATAAAATGGTGATAGGAAATAAAAAAATTACGCTTTTTTGCGATGGCCTCTAAGGCTATTAACTTTGAGTCATTAAGCAAGAGTAACAATGATAAATGCTATTCCTAAATATACATTTTCTCTAAAAACTGTAATTTATTAAAAAGGCTATAAAACCAGAAAACTGTTCTATAACCAGCAAAAAATGTACCCAGCGGTCGCAGTAAGAACAATGTTTTTTCTGTCAAATACTTTCTCCGCCGGGGGGGAATATTAATTGATATTGTACGATAGGAATAGCCAACCTATATTTATTGAGTTAATGCATACACTATAAATCCAGATAAAATATTTAAACCCAGTTGTTTTACTAAATTTAATCCTTTTTCTCCAAATCTTTTTGCGGATTGTTTAGTTTGATCCACTTTTTTAGCCCGAACATCTTTTAACATTTCAGATGCAATCTTACGAAGTTCTTTGTCGTCACAGTCAATTAAAAACCTATCAAGATTTTGGGTTAGACCTTCCCAATCGACGAAGTTGGATGAAATATTAATTACTGACCCACCTATATGACCAGTATTAACAACCCCATTGTCATTGACAATGTAGTTATTTTTCATTAGATACCCCTCCACCAACATAACCAGTATTCACAACACCATTTTCGTTTTTAATAGTATTGTTACTGAAATCAATATAATAATTATTTGCTTGTCCTTCTAAGCCATATTCATTAATTGTCTGAGCAATAAACGAAGCTGCGCGATTAAGAAAATCAATATTTTCCGATTTTAAAATATAACGTCCGCCCGAATTCATTTCAATATGTAAAGCATAACGATTTTTTTTGTTATACTCATACACTTTATAAATAGAATATCCACCAACAGCAATACTACATAAGCCAACCACCAGCATAAACGACATTTGTGAAGATGAAAAAAATGTAAGTCCAACGAGTATAAGTATAATAGACCAAATCACTAGCGTTGCATAAAAACTAATGTATAAATCAAAAGTCAATAAATGGAAAATTGCATTGTATTATTTTGTAATAATTTGGTTGTATACACCAATTACCTTATTTCTCTTTGTGCTAAAGGAACAACCACTTAAGAGGTAGTCCTTTATCCACATTTTTCAGATCATGTAATTCCTAAGCTATTATCGGGTCGTAAGTTAGATCATCCAGGTGTTCTGCCTCACCTTGTAGTACCTGTACTAACGTAATGTTGTAGACTTTTTCATGGTCTATACACCGTCGTCCTCTTGAACTTTGGCCTGACTTGAGCTGGAGTTTTCGTACAAACTCAGAGAATTCTATGTAAAGGCATGTGCTAAGCAACATCTTAATTTTTAGTAACGGACCCTCGTAACCGGTTTTCATTTTAAGCAATATCATTAAACAGTAGGTAATCAGCGCTATCAGTAATTGGTTTTCCACAGCCTGCTGGCTTAGACCATAGAAGTGTTTTACACAGAGATGTTGTTTGATCCACTTAAAGAATAATTCGATTTGCCAGCGGTAGCGATATATATAGCTTATTTCCTCGGCACTTAACTCATAGTCATTGGTAATGATAATTACAGGCTTACCTTCGGTATCCTCTGTTTCTATTAGCCGCAAGGGGTATTGCATCTTGGTTATGCCGTCTTTGCCTAAGATTACCTTTTGGTCTTTTTTGATTAAGCTATCTGGGTTTGTTGGAAATTCCTCTAATGTTTCAACTATTGCATTACTCTTTAGACGACTAACAAATCTGGTACCGTTATTACAATATTTGTCGAATTTCTTGTAATCCAGGTAGCCACGGTCAAAAACGTTTAGGGCATCTTCTTCTACAACCAAGGCATCCATTTGTGTTTTGTCAGCAGGTTTGGCCGGTTTAATTATTGCTTTGTCTGGTAGAACCCCTTGTTCAAACAGTTGGATACGGAGGTGTAATTTAACTCCGCTTTTGGTTTTTCTGAACTCTGCCCATCTATATCGGGAAAGACAAAGGCTTATGGTTGAAGAGTCTATCAGATAAATACGACCTAATTCATGCCTTATGGATTTAAAACCGATTTGGGTTCCAAACTGATGGACTATATCAGAAAACAGAGACTGAATTAATTCAGGAGATAACTCTCTTAATTTACGGGATAACTGTGAAGCACTAATTGAATCTAAACCTACTGCTGATCTAAAATTATCATTGTTCAAGCTGTTACTGATATGGCGTAGACCTTTAAGTTGCTCTAACTGTGCATAGGAAATCATTTGAATTAGTTTGACAACGGTTAACTTCTTCGTGTAAGCATCAACTTCTGATTCTTTGACATTGCTTAAAAATTTTTCATTATAAATTGCTTGAAATAGTTGATTATATGTGGATTTACTGGTATCCTTGTCCATGCGTGTTCTCCTTATTTTTGAGATTATGGACAGGACTACCTATTATATCTCAATTATAAGGAGATTTTTTATTTATTCGTAGACAAAATATTCCATTATACTTGACAAAACAAAAATTTTTTTATGCAACACTAGTGAGACCAAATAGAATAGGGTTTACCGATCATTTGACCAACCCATATTTGTGATATGTTGGAAATTTGGATAAGAGATTGTTCAGTCTTAAATACATTACGTTGTATATCTAAAACGACATTTTCTAAAACCTTATTTTGTTCAGAGAACTTATCAGTAATCATAAATACACCTACCTATCTTTTTGATCTCCATTAACGTCTTCTTACCCTTTTGACCTTTAGCTCAGTATGTTTTGGATATTTTTTAATATGGCAACGCTAATTTGTTCCCCCTTCCCTGCAAATCTCCGTAATCTGGTTTTAAGGGTTTTATTTTGATACAATAGTTAAGCGTTCACTCGGGTGAACGAATTAGTTTTTCTAGAAGTTGATGGCGTTTAATTATACCCATTTAATTTCCTATCATTATTAATTCTGTAATATATTTGAAAAGGGTTATAAACCAGAAAACTACCACGATTAGTGGTAGAGATCGAAAAATATCTATTTATGTCGAAAGTCCTAAAAACCACAGAAACTACTATCCCCGCACACTGGGTATAGTAGTTTCTTTATTTCTTGTGTTTCCTATTTTTTTGTTGTTCAGCAAGCTTAAATGCAAGCTCAATATCCTCCACTTCTTCTTGGGTGGGGATGTGAGCGAACCGGTTGCCCTGGTAGCTGGCTGCTATAACCTCATTATTTTCGTAATCTAGGTCCTCATCAGCCGGTAGCTTTTCTTTAATTAATTCTAATATCTCAATCCTATCCTCCAACGAAAGGGGGACACCGGCTGCGGATAGGACGGTGTCTTTTCTGCCAAATACGTCTAAGAGGTCGATATGTAAAACTCCAGAAGCAGATTCTCTATTGGCAATAGTTGATAACGATTTTTTGGCTGCCAATTCAAGTTCTTCATTAGTTAATGAGAATTCAGTAGCAATATTTTTAATCAGTGAAACCTGAGACGGCTTTAGGTTTTGAACTTCATTAACAAGACTGTTTATGTCGCTAGAATAGGGACTTGGCATAAAACCTTCGTTAAAAAATTCTGCTACCGACAACCCAAGTCCACTGCAAATACGTTCAATTACATCGAAAGTGGGTTGACGTTGGCCACTTTCTACATAGCTTAAATGTGATTGAGCAACTCCGGAACGTCTGGATAACTCATTCATACTTAAGCCCTGATATGTTCTCAATTTTTTTATTCTACTACCTATATCCATGAATTTACTCCTAACAGAGGTCAATCTGTATAAAGATTATAACATAAAAAAATTACCATTAATTATATGCATGCAGATTGACAAGCGTTCTATATACGTATAAGATAATATCAATTGAGATAACTAGGGAGGGGTGAAAGTTTTTGTGTTGGCAACAAACCTTAAACAACTAAGAGAACAAAAAGGTCTTTCTCAAAATCAGTTAGCAAAGCTAGCCAATGTTCCTCAATCGGCTATTCATTATATTGAAAATGGGGAACGGAACCCTGGATTACAAACAGTAGAGAAATTAGCCGATGGTCTTGGTGTAACGCTATCAAAATTACTGGGTATAGTAGTTTCTTTATTTCTTGTGTTTCCTATTTTTTTGTTGTTCAGCAAGCTTAAATGCAAGCTCAATATCCTCCGCTTCTTCTTGGGTGGGGATGTGAGCGAACCGGTTGCCCTGGTAGCTGGCTGCTATAACCTCATTATTTTCGTAATCTAGGTCCTCATCAGCCGGTAGCTTTTCTTTAATTAATTCTAATATCTCAATCCTATCCTCCAACGAAAGGGGGACACCGGCTGCGGATAGGACGGTGTCTTTTCTGCCAAATACGTCTAAGAGGTCGATATGTAAAACTCCAGAAGCAGATTCTCTATTGGCAATAGTTGATAACGATTTTTTGGCTGCCAATTCAAGTTCTTCATTAGTTACTGAGAATTCAGTAGCAATATTTTTAATCAGTGAAACCTGAGACGGCTTTAGGTTTTGAACTTCATTAACAAGACTATTTATGTCGCTAGAATAGGGACATGGCATAAAACCTTCGTTAAAAAATTCTGCTACCGACAACCCAAGTCCACTGCAAATACGTTCAATTACATCGAAAGTGGGTTGACGTTGGCCACTTTCTATATAACTAAGAGAAGACTGCCCTACGCCTGAACGTCGGGAAAGCTCGTTCATACTTAATCCTTGTTGTGTTCTAAGTATTCTTATCCGGGCGCCAATATCCATAATATACTCCCTCAAGGTATTATCCTTATTCGGATTATAACATAAAAGATAGGGAAACGATTATCCTAAAACGGGGTTGACTACCTATCCTATATAGGATAAAATTTTATCAATAGAAGGATAGGTCTGGAGGTGACTTATTTTTGCTGGCAGTAAACCTTAAACAACTAAGAGAACAAAAAGGTCTTTCTCAAAATCAGTTAGCAAAGCTAGCCAATGTTCCTCAATCGGCTATTCACTATATTGAAAATGGGGAACGGAACCCTGGATTACAAACAGTAGAGAAATTAGCCGATGGTCTTGGTGTAACGCTATCAAAATTAGTCGAAAGCAAAGAAAGTCAATAAACTCTGATAGAGTGAACAGTATTGGAATGCAGCCTTCTAGATGACGATAAATTGTTAAGAGGATGATCAATCAGCTATAGCCGCAGGAGAATAAGACAATAACAAACCAAGCCTCTCCAGCATCAAAGTATAGAAAGGCTAGGATATAAGTTTCCTACAAATTTTACCATAAAAACAGTGAAATTTCTGTCAAAAGCCGTCGCAGAGTCCAGAAAGGATGAAAATGAATAGAGAAAAGGCTACATCGCCAGGCGATGCCTAGGTGTAAAAAGGGCATCTGGTTAACCACCACATTTATGAGAATGACTACATTAATTATTAGGTTTGCCTTGTTGCCAGTCTGCGTCCGGACACCTTGGGTATATGTCAATTATGCTTTGAGCCTACCTGGGCAGGTAACCTTACATATAAGGTTAGTAGTTTCTTTATTCTGACTGGTTATTATTGCTTTGGTCTTTTCTCTTTTGCTCCATCGCTGCTTTTATAGCCCTTTGAATGTCTTCAGCCTCTTCTGGAGTGGGTAGATGAAATAACTGGTCACCTTCGTAGCTGGCTACAAGAACTTCGTCATCTTCGTTAGTTGGTGTTTCTTCTTGGGAAAGGATATCTCTTAAAGCCTCTAGGATCTGAATTCTTTCTTCTAATGATATAGGCTTACCGGCCAGTGTTAGAGATTTGTTTTTTGAAGTAAATAGATCTAATAATTCACTGCTTAAATCCTTTGATGTAGCTTTATTAAGTTGCTGATTAGTTAATGAAAATTCGGCAATAATATTTCTTATTAAAGTAACTTGGGTAGAGCGCAAATTTTTCAAGTCTGTGACCAAGTCTTTGATATTATCAGGTACAGTAAAATTTTTATTATCTTCGGAAAAGAAATCTGCAAGTGTGAGACCCAAGGCAGTAATAATACGTTCAAGTACGTCAAAAGTTGGCATCTGCTGCCCTGATTCAATACGACTTAATGTACTCTGCGCAATATCGGCACGCTTAGCTACCATGTTCATGCTGATATTCTGTTGTTCCCGCATTGACTTTAGTCTCTGACCAAGTTTCATTTTTCATCATCCTAAAAAATATGCTTATTTGCATTATAACTTATATTTTTTTAACATAATTATGTTAATACGCATTGACCTCTAATGCGTATTAGCATAAAATGAATATAGGTATTTGCATAGGGGGTGTTGCTTATGGGGATTGGAGAGAATGTTATAAAACTGCGTGAGGCTAAAAATTGGTCACAACAAGATTTAGAGGAAGCATCCAAAGTTCCGCAGTCTTCAATATCTCGTATCGAAAAAGGGTTGTTACGCAATCCAGGCGTCGAGACTGTTCGCAAACTCGCCACAGCTCTGAACGTTAGTGTAGCCGAACTGCTGGAAGAAGAAACCTCAGCCAAGGCAGTCGGAGAATAAGACAACAATAAACCAGACCCTTTGGCTATTGTTCAGAAAAGGGTAGGTGTATCTACAAATTTTACCATATATTAATTAAATATTCTGTAAAAGCGTGTCGTTCGCTAGGTAGGGGTTAGTCTAAGGGGGTGCTCTAAATGGAAACACCGAGTCCGGACACCTTGGGTATATGTCAATTATACTTTGAGCCTACCTGGGCAGGTTCCTCATATCAGATGTACACTCTCTTCATCAGGAGTGATTAATGCGGCAATCACCGGCCTTTAGGCAAGAAACCCCTCAGGAATCTAGCCCTTTCAAAAATGAATAGAGAAAAGGCTACATGCAGCATATTTATAGTTGAAAAAGATTGTTTTAGTAGTCTGCTCACTAAGGGTATTAAAAATGTACTAATAGCAATAGATGTTTTTAAATCAATTTCTAGCAAGATATTATAACCCCTTTCGGTAAAGAAGGTGGATATTATGGAGATGGAAAGTATATTTGAAAATGTTAATTCGATTATTGTGGATTATCCTATAATTGTAGTTTTTCTATGTCTCTTCTTAATAGCAATAATTTATGTTTTGATACAGGCAAGCAAAGATCCACCAAGCTAAGTTGGCTTTAGGTTAATTTCGTTGGTGAAACGTTGGTGAAAAATGAAATTGTACTGTGGTCGGATTAAACAAAATATAAAAATAATGAAATCTGTCTTGATTGCCAGTCAGCCTCTATAAAGAACCCTCCCACTGATGAGTCCAGGAAGGACGAAACGGTGGCACTGTAACCGGCTACCGTTTGGGGTAATTATGAACCTGTCCAGTAAATTCAAAGGGTGTGCTTGAAATTGGAACGAAGCACTTTTGATATAATTATTCATTTGTTTTTGTATATATTAAGATTGTTGTTTTTATTCATATTAACATTAACAATATTTTCGGTAATCTTACTTAACACTCCATGGTTTATCACAAAATTATTGGATTACTATTCCCTACTAGAAAATATCTCTATAAAAGTGCTTATCGGCTTGTGGTCAATAATCATATATGCAGAAATAATAATTTTATTTTATATTCTAAGGAAATACGAAAATATTTACTTTGGTAGGGGGGCCGAAAATTTCAAAAATAACTGTATGTTATTGATTGGGAAATTAAGAATTAAGAATAAAAGGTAAAGATTTTCCCACTAAAGATAAAATAAGCAATAAAAAAGAAAAGAACCTGTCCAAATATACAATATGGGTTTATAAAACTATCGCAAAACTTATAAAGCTTGAACGAAAAACGGTTATTGCCGGCTATTGGTCGTAGTATCAAAGCCAGCGAATGTGCAAAGGAAACAAATAATACGATAAATAGGACTAACAATGCAACAAAGTTGTATGAAGAATGAAAGAAATAGTTACCAATTGCTAATGGTTTGACACCATTACTGTTATCAACCTGACGGACGCTGTTAAGAAAGTTAAGATAATTTGGGTCACTTACTGATTTAACAAATAACCAGAATTCGTATGTGGCAATTGATAAACATAAAAGGCACCACAGGCTTAGCCACGAAAAATTTCTATATTTAAACCAGACCACTAGTACAAAGGATAGGATTGAAGCGTCAAAGAAGGCAATTAATGACAAACCTTGTTTGAAATATTTGTTGGAGGTAATTAGCAAAAAAATAATTTACGGCAGCCACTATACCAAGCCCAATAATAATAGCTACAAAAGCATCGTCATTAGAGTTAGTTGGGTGAGGTGAATAATGCTTCGTAGAACGAGAAGGGGAGGGGGAGTCCCTCATCTTTAAATTGATTGAAACATCAATTATATGCGAAGAGGCGGTTGTTCTTGATGCAAATAGGGCTCCAGTAATTATCCCCGCAATTATACTTATGGAAAAACTCCACAATATTTCTGCAAATGACATAATAAATCAACCTTTCAAGTTCCTAGAAAAATTCAGTATTGATGGCCACCAAATGAGTAGCCGCATATTACTCATTATCCTTTGCCATTTCCCTCATAACCGAAGAAATTAATTCTCTCTGAATAGGAGTTAATTTTGATGCATGATTAACCAACTGAGCTATATCGGGAGAAAGAGGTTTATTCTCTTCAGAAAAAAATTCTGCAAGAGTTAGACCCAAAGACGAACAAATACGATCCAAGGAATCAATGGTTGGCTGTTTTTGTCCGGCCTCCAGTTGACTAATGTAAGCTTGAGACAATCCAGATTCTTTGGCTAGTTTGTTTTTACTCCAGCCAACAGATTTTCTTAACTTTGTAATTTTAAATGAAATATTCATAGACCTCATCCTTGTATTAATAACTATAGTTATCATAACATAAAAAAATCCCAGTGAATTATAACTATAGTATTGATAAATATTGAAACCATAGTTATAATTAATAATAGTTGGGGGTGAACTAATGGAAAGACTAAAAAGACTGAGAGAAAAGTTTGGTATGTCGCAAGCAGAACTGGCAGATAAAGCA
The DNA here is from genome assembly GCF_000016165.1 of Desulforamulus reducens MI-1. Taxonomy (GTDB): domain Bacteria; phylum Bacillota; class Desulfotomaculia; order Desulfotomaculales; family Desulfotomaculaceae; genus Desulfotomaculum; species Desulfotomaculum reducens. The sequence continues at coordinate 951,576 of NC_009253.1, forward strand.
GGCATTTCGCAGCCATTTATAGGTGCCATAGAATCGGGACGGAAAAGCCCCACGTTAAGAACCCTAGAAAAATTAGCAAATGCAATGGATATTAGTGTACTAGAGTTATTGGGAGCGGTAGGAGAACCCTCAGCCAAGGTAGCCAGTGAATAAGGCAATAACATACTATACCCTTTGACAATGCATCTATAAATCTATCATAAATGTATTAAGAATTCCGTAAAATGGTGTCGACATGATCAGAACGAGAGGTGATTTTGATGGCCGGACACCTTGGGTATATGTCTATTATGCTATAAACCTGTCTGGGCAGCTGTTCATTAAAGATGGCCAAGCTGTTCACCATGAATGTTTTCTACGACAAACACCGGCCTTTAGGCAAAAAAAACCACAGGAGCCCAGTCCTTTTATAAACGAATGGAGAAGAGGTCACGTCGCCTGGCGGTGTAGCAGATGTAACAAGAGCATCTGGCTAACACGGAGGAAAAATCTAAGACTATTTTTTGAAAATCAGGGTTTATTTGCACAGAGAGGTAGAAGGCGGCTAATAATAATGTTGCTAAAATTGAGTCAATTCTATATGTGCCTAGTACTTGATCTAAAAACCGTGTGCCCGCAGGGTTAGACATATTAATTTCTCCTTAACAATAAAAATTCCCAACATGTTGTAATCCTGCAAAATAAGAGGGGGTGTATTTATGGCAAAGATTATCGCCATCTCAAACCAGAAAGGGGGAACTGGTAAAACTACCACGACAATTAACCTGGGGGCCTGCTTAGCAGAGAGGGGTAAAAAGGTGCTCTTGGTGGATCTTGATCCCCAGGCTAACCTAAGTAGGGGTTTAAATGTTGTGTTAGGTGAAGGAGAGCCTGGCGCCTATGAGTTCATTATGGAAAGCTGCCAGCCATGGGAGGTTATCAGGGGAACGGATATTCAAAACCTATACCTCGTTCCTTCGCATATTGACCTGGCTGCTGCAGAGACAGCACTGATTGGCGAGATTGGACGTGAGCAGCAACTTCGGGCGGTGCTTGGAGATATCCAAGACAAGTTTGACTACATATTAATTGACACGCCACCATCTCTTGGCCTCCTCATGATAAATGCTCTAAGTTCGGCTAACCAGGTGATAATACCAGTACAATCCCAGACCTTTGCTGTTAGTGGCTTAAAGCAGCTACTGGAAACCATCGGTACTGTAAAGGCAAAGATCAATCCTTACCTGACCGGCTGGTTTATTCTCCCGACCATGGTTGACTACCGGCGCAATGAGGACAAACGGATTTTAAGGGATATTCGGGATCAATACGGAGAGAGGGTTTTATCTACTGTAATCCGGATTAATGCACGGTTGCTGGAAGCAGTAGGAAATGGACAGGCCATTACTCAGTACGACAAAAATTCAGTTGGAGCCAAGGAGTACAGCAGCTGTGCTGAGGAATTATTGAGCCTGTACGAAGGAGTGGCTTAAGATGAATGTCCGGGGTACGGAACGTGTAGTAGATATGTTTCTGTCCGGCATCGGTAAAGCCGGGGTGGAAATGGGCAGGCGGTCCCGCACTTTGGAACTGCCCCTAGATACAATAACTCCAAACCCCGGACAACCGAGAAAAGAATTTGACCCTAAGAAAATATCAGAACTGGCAGTTTCTATCAAAGAATATGGGGTGCTGCAGCCCATTGGTGTACGTGTCATACCAACTGGTTATGAAATTGTTTTTGGAGAGCGTCGGTGGCGGGCAGCCAATGAGGCGGATCTAAAGACAATACCATGTGTGATTGTACCGGATAATGCAGATCGAAAAACAATCGCTCTGATAGAGAACATCCACCGGCAGGATCTATCAGCCATGGAGAAGGCCATGGCCATTAAAGACATGATGGTAGATGAAAACCTAAGTCTGGAGGCGGTTGGTAAAAAGTTAGGACTTGGGAAAACCAGGGTCCACCAACTGCTGAACATATTAAATCTACCTGAAGAAATGCTAGCAAACTTTTGCAGGGCGGACTTAAATGAAACACACGCCAGGGCGTTACTACTATTAAAAAGCTATCCAGAAGCACAGAAGGAGCTTTTTCAAGACATATTATTGCAGGGTCTTACAGGGAACCAGGCACTGAACAGGGCAGAAGAATATATTAGTAAAATACCTGTCAAAAACCCAGTATCGGATATGGTAAGTCGATCTATTAGCAAGTTATCTAAGGTAGAAAAAAACTGGCGTGCCATGTCTCATAATGAAAGAGAAGATTGTGCCAAAGAGTTAATGAGATTAAGGGAAAAAATTGATTACTTATTGGGGAATTCCTAAATAACTAGTAAAAATCTAGATCCAAAGAATTAATAAGTTCTTTTTCATGATGTTTACGCCACAGTCCAACACGATATAAAGTTTCAACTTTATTTTTATTGTTAGGAATATCATCAAAGGAAAGACGAACAAGCCAGATTTTGGTAAGAGGGTGATCATTACTTATACTAACATAAGTGCTAAATAATTGGGGATTTCCGCAAATAAGTCTTTTTACAAAATTATTATCCGAACTTGCTACGATTTGGGAGTAATCTAATCCATCAAAAATATTGTGACATACATCTAAAGATCCTTTTCGATATTTGAAGTTTAGTTTTTCCATTATGGACCCACCCATTGTATGATCGGGTTTTCCCGCCCATAAAAATAGGTATTGTCCCGTATAAAAATGCCTTTTGGTTTTTATTTTTGTTGCTGAAAAAAGCCCTGGGGAACCAACAGTGGGAAGTAAGGAATAAATATCCCGATCTAGTTTTGTAATATTAGCTTGTATAGTTTTAATACCAAATCTCTTTGCTATACACACACGGTGCTTTCCCTCACCAACCCAGTACTTGCCATTGTATTCAGATAACGTAATAGGGTCATGGTGATTACCTGGTGTATGTCCTGGTTTGAATGCATCTAAAAGCTTACCACAATAACCGGATTTACATATAGACAACTTTTCGGGATCGGTTGCGCTTGACTGTATCGTATACATAATTTTCTCAACAGTATTGGTATAAAAACAAATACCTAATTGATCGAGCAAATGGCAACCTGGAGAGCCAAAGGTTGTAGGGTATTCGACTATTTTATTTACATCAACATCAATAAAACTCATAATAATTCCTCCATTAAAGTAATAAGGGGGTTATAGTCCAGTGAAGCAGAGTATACAAGGTAATATCATGGATACAGATGTTTATGCTATTATAGCAGTTCAAAGCCCGGATGGGGATGTAAGAATCGAAAGTATTGGGAATGAACTAATAGTAGATGCTGTAAGTCGAATGGTTAATAATCAACCTGATTGTAAAATAAGACTTTTTTTAAAACAAGTACACCCAAAATTTTTTTCACATTGTAATGTAGAAGTTGTTTACTAATTTCATAAACAACCTGCCTGATGAGTCCAGGGTGGTGCCCGGACGAAACCGGCTCGAAATTTAGCCGGTCGCAGGAAACTAATAATTTTCTAGAAATGGGGTGCTTTCTTTGAAAGCAGAACAGCAGTCCATATGTCCCCCGTATGTCCCAAAATCAGATAGTAGTAACAACTACGAAGGCAAAAATGTAAATAAAAGGAAAAAGGGTGAGACAGTGTTAGCGGTGGCTAAATTACTAATTAGGGATTTTACAATAGAGCGTTCTGAAATGGCAAGCATTTGTGGAATAAGTTCGCAGGAAATATCCTCTGCAGTGAAAAAGATTGAAAAGAGTTTACGACAGGGACATTTACTAATCGGCTTAAGCGAACAGGAAAATGAAACACTAAAAGATTGCCTAGAACTCAGAGACAGAAACAAAAGATATTCAGAGGATCTGTTAATTAGGAGTGTAGCAAGAATCCTTTTAAAGGATCATTTGTTAACTGGAAATCAAATCGCTAATGAATTAAATGAAAAAACTATGAATATATCCCGGGCCATAAAAAAGATAAAGGAACGGGTAGGGTATGACCTAGATCCATTAGAAGATATTGATGAGCCCATTGGTATATCTGGGCTTTCACAAAGGGAGAATGAGGAACTTCTATATAAAATAACCACCCGAGAAAAAGAAATAGAAGCAGAGAAAAGACGAAGACAACAGGAAAGAGAACTTGAAATTGCTAACCGTGAAAGCATGCGCGACATAAATATTAGATCAAGAAATAAAAAGGTATGTAAAAAACCTGCCACCATCAGTGATGAAGGACTGGCTGACTGGAACAGGATGCATTACGATCCACAGACGGGACAGGTCAGGGGTATGCAATATGATATTAAAACTAAGAAGGTGCTCGATCATTCTTACCTAGGAAGATTGCCAGCAGATATGCCCAGGAGATACCCCAAAAAACAGATTGCGGCACAGTTATCTACACCGGATTCCTATTTAATACCCGGGGTACCGCCAAAGGGGTCAGGCACAGCTGCTGGTAGAAGGCGCATAGGTGTCATGCAATTGAGTTAACAAAGTCGGGCTCCAGGAGGAGCGACGGTAAAGCGTGGAGCTTTTTTCTTGAATAATTGAGACGCAATTTGACATTTTCAATCTCTAGACAGATAATTGGTTATACTTCTATAATAAAATATAAACATTTAACCTCGCTTGGAGGTGACAAAGGTTGAAGGAACAAACACATTATTGGGTCTCCGAATCAGAAGAGGATATTGTAACTGCTAAGATTTTAGTAAAATCTGGCAGACTTCTTGAAAGTGTTTTTTTCTGTCATCTTGCACTGGAGAAAATGTTAAAGGCATTTATAGCAGAGAGAAATAATGAAATGCCTCCAAAGAGTCATAACCTATTATTTTTAGCTAAAAAATCTAACTTAGTCAAAGAGTTGGATGAAGAAACCGTAGACTTAATTGCTGAGGTACAACCTTTTAATATAGAAGGTAGGTACCCAGAAATGCGAGATAAATTATATAAAAGTACAACTCCAGATAGATTTAAGGCTATGGTTCATAGAACGGAGGAAAAAGTAAAATGGTTGAAGGAAAAGTTATCGTAAAACAAAGTATAGCTGAACTAATCTCCGTATTAGAGAAAAATATTAAGATAAATTACGTTGTTTTGTATGGTTCACATGCAAAAGGTAGCGCAGATAAAAATAGTGATATTGACATAGCTGTCATATCACCGGAGTTTGGTAAAGATCCCCTCAATGATAGTAAAATTGTTTATAAATTAATCATGTTATCTGATATTGAACCAAATTTTGATGTTAAAACATATTCACCAGAAGAATTTGAAAAAGGAGACCATTTTTTTGTCAAAGAAATTCGTAGAACTGGCAAGAAGATTTATCCACGAGATATAAAACAGAATACCAAGGAAGAAGGGTATCAGTTGCATTAGAAAGATAATCTATAAATATACTATTAAATCGTCGACTTAGGTCGGCGATTTTTTTTTGGCATATCAGTATAAAACTTTCCGATATGCATAAGGGCAAACCAAGGCTCCGTCGGCGACTAAAAGACTTGGCGGAGCCAAGTTTTTCTAATAAATAAGGTGGACAACTTTTATTCTGGACAGACATCTCATATCTTTTATTACCAATTCTTCAGGAGGTGTTTTTTAAAAATGATAGTTTCCAAACAACAGGCTTTGGATAATGCCTATGCTATTTTAATCAAAAGGGCTAAGTTAATTATTAAGGGAGAAAAGACTAAAACATCGGCCAATGAAATAAAACCAATTAATCCAAGGGTTACCATTAGAAGCTAAAAACTTGGGAGGTCCAGGCGGTGTCAAAAAGTGATTACGATTTTTTAGCCCCTTCCCATGTTAAAGTTACTTCCCTACCGCAGTATCATTCACATGAAAGCACGACAGGCTTGAAAGGAATACCCGTGGGTGGCATTGTTCGTGTTTCGACAGCAAAAGAAAGTCAAAAAAGCAGTATAGAAAACCAGGATAAGATACTAAGGTTATGGGCCGAACAACTGGGTTATATCTATGTAGATACCTATCTGGATGTAAAGTCCGGCAAGTTCATCAAGCTTCGAAGTGATATCCAGAGGCTAGAGAATGACGTAAAGGAAGGCAAAGTAAAAGGCGTTCTTACTAAGGACGTTAGCCGTACCAGTCGTGATGTAATAGATATGTTAACGCTAAAGAGAAAGTTTGATGATCTTGGTGTATTTTTTATGAGTATGAAGGAAGGGTATGACTCCCGGCAAGATGGGGATGAATTTCTCCTAACCATTCATGCTGGACTGGCTCAAAGGGAAGGGCGTAACATCGGGGCAAGAATTAGGGCTACTCAGTTGTTAAAGGCCAAGGAAGGAAAAACAAATGTAGGGCAGCCGGCCTTTGGGTATAAGCTTTCTAAGAGTAAGGATAAGTTAGAGATTGATCCGATCAAGGGCCCCCTTTATCAAGAAGTTGTAGAACTATATTTTAAAGGATGGGGAAGAGAAAAAATTGCCCAATACCTTAATGAAAGGATATTGCCGGATGGTACAAAATTACGGACGAACTTTGGTAAACCTTTTTCTGGGTCAACTATTAATGTTATTTTGAGGAACCCTGTGTACATGGGTGTTACCATGTTTAATTGTACCACCCAGCGTAGAAACGCCAAGGGCGATAAAGTTGTTTTGGTAAGACCCAAGGAGGAATGGATAATTCGGTGGGGAACACATGATGCTTTAATTACTAAAGAAAGATGGGAGGAATTACAAAGGCTTCTGGAAGAGCGAAGTAAAAGGCGAACATATTCCAATGCCAAGCATTTACTCACTGGGTTGTTGTATTGCGGTAAGTGCGGTAAAAAAATGTATTTTGATCCAATAAATAAGAACAGAAGATCGGTTGCCAGTTATCGTATTGACTACTACAACTGTCGCAAAGGGGCTGGCGAACCGTGCGATGCACCATACGTCCATGCTAAATGGCTGGAAGCTTATATAATTAAGGATGTTTTTGATAAGCTTTCAGATCAAGAAGAAATAAGAGCCAGTATAGAGCGTCAGAAACACCTGTTAGTTAGCGACTATCATGAACTTAAAATTGAGCGAGAGAAAATAGAGCATACCTTAACGGATTTAGAACGCAGGGAGAACCTGTTAATGGAGGATAGGGAAGAAGGGATCATCAGTAAAGAACAGTACAAAAATCGAATGCAGGAACTAAGTAGGAGAAAAGAGGAAAGTCTTAAAAGACTTCGTAAGATTGATACAAAATTAAAAAAGTGCACTGACTTTGAATCAGAAGTAGAAGGAGTTATCAAGCTTGTACAGAATCTTGCAGTAGAAGTGGCTGAAATATCCGGCAGATCACTTAGCGAAGTTGCAGTTGCCCTGGAAGGTGAATATGTACCAAGGAGCTATGAACAACAAGATAACATATATAATAATGAAGTGAAAAGTTTGCAAAGGGAAATTTTGCTATGCTTGATCAAAAAAGTAGTCGTTTACCCTACTGGCAAGAAAGAAGTTCAAGGTGTTCAAAACCATAACCCAGAGGTTAAAATTTTTTACGTCTGGGATGAGGAAACAGATTAACTAACGGACGGAAAGACAAAAAGTGGGTAAATCGACCATACTGGGCGAACTTTATAAAGGCTTAAAAAACAGGAATCACCAGCCCCTGGCTGTTGGGTCTGGTGTACAGGATGAAAAGCCGTATCTTCATAAAGGGATAGACCCTAGTTACCTCACTATTGCTGTTCCCGACCCTGGAAGAGATATTGCATCAGACATTGATAGGGTTATTCGTAACGCCGTTAACCAAATCAAAGAAAAAAACAAACTTATTGAAAGTGCTCGTAAGGCCTTAGAAGAATTAAATAAGGTACGCTCTGTATTGGAGTTAGGGAACCTTTCACAAAAGGATATTCCCAAAACAACAACGTTGCCGGATGTTGTTTTAATCGAAGCCGTTGGAATAAACGACGGCTATAAAGCAGAGGAATGTCGAAAACTTGCAGATGTACTGGTAACCATTATACCTGCGGGGCTTAAGGGGGAAATAATTATGGACGCAGGTAATTTTCTTTTAGACGAAGCCGATATACTGGTGGTAACAAAAATAGATGAGACACCACGGGATGTTACCTCCACCACCTTAAAACTTTTGCAGAGGATTTACAGAACTAAACCAATTATACCAGTTGTAGCTACCAAAGGTGTACACATGAACCTAGTGCTAGATGAGGTTATCAAAGGCATGGCTGAACCTATGATACTGTTTGATCCAATTATGCCTGAAGAAACAAGCAAAAGAATAAATTAAAAGTAAATTGGGCATCTCTGACAAGAGGTGCTTTTTCTTTCATAAAGCTTCATTTCTTGTCTGATTTAGCAGATAAATGTTATAATTGGTTAAATCAAATAAGGTTGTGTTACATTGGTAAAGAAATGGCGTGCAAAAAAACGTTTTTATTTATTTGGTGTTGTGATACTAGTTAGTGTACTTTTTTATGCTACTGGCACTTTAGATCCGGTTGACTCATCTGGGAAATCGTCCGACATACTGGTACAGATCTCTCCTAATACCTCCACAGGACAGATCTCTGATATGCTTAAACAACAAGGACTGATTCAAAATGCCGGGGTTTTTAAACTTTATACCCGTTATCATAAACTAGATAACCAAATCAAAGCAGGTTATTACTTACTTAATCCTTCTATGTCCGTGGACGAAATCTTACATTTACTGGTACGTGGTAAGACTGCTTCGAAAAGTTTTACCATTCCGGAAGGTTATACTTTGGCACGTATTACAGATAGTTTGGCCAATAAAGGATATATCCAAGAGCAACTGTTTAAAGACTTATTAACTAGTGGTAAATTTAACTACCCATTTATGAAGGACTTACCCTCTGGGGAAAATAGATTGGAGGGTTATTTGTTTCCGGAAACCTATAACGTAAGTCTGGACAGTGCCGAGAAGGATATTATAAATGTCATGCTGGCTGGTATGGATCGGCAGATTAAAGAGCTTAAGTTAGAAGAAAAGGCTAGAAAGATGAACCTGACATTACATCAGGCTATCACCATTGCTTCTATGATTGAGCGAGAAGCAAAGGTTCAGAAGGATCGTGCATTAATTTCCAGCGTTATTCATAACCGCCTAAAAATTGGCATGAGACTCCAAATTGATGCTACGGTGGAGTATGCCTTGGGGGGGCACCGAGAGAAAATATATTATAAGGATCTGGAAGTAAATTCACCCTATAATACCTATAAAAACCCCGGATTACCACCGGGCCCCATTGCCTCCCCGGGTAAGGAATCACTATTGGCGGCGGTCACGCCGGCCAAAACAAAATATCTTTATTATGTTGCCAAACCAGATGGGTCCCATGCCTTTGCAGAAACCCTGGAGGAACACAATATATATAAGCAAAGATACTTAAAATAGTTGAACTGTTGTTAAACACTTTCTTAAATGAGGTGACCCGTGTTGAAAAAATTAGAACTCCTCGCTCCGGCAGGGGATTTAGAAAAGTTAAAGATTGCCGTCCTTTACGGGGCAGATGCTGTCTACCTGGGGGGACGGCAATTTAGTCTTAGAGCAGGTGCCGCAAATTTTGATTATGATGATATGCTGCAGGGAATAGAGTTTGCCCACAGTCAGCATGTTAAAGTCTATGTGGCCATTAATATTTTTGCCCACAATGTAGATCTCACAGGTCTACCGGAGTATTTAGAATTTCTAGTCGGGGCTGGGGTTGATGGAGTTATCGCCAGTGATCCCGGCGTTATCGACACAATCATGAAGTTACAGCCAGAATTACCGATCCATCTTAGTACTCAGGCCAACACAACAAACTGGGCCAGTACAGCGTTTTGGAAGCGAATGGGTGTACAAAGGGTGGTTCTTGCCAGGGAGCTGTCCCTGGAAGAGATTAAAGAAATTAGCAGTCGGGTTGAGATTGAGCTGGAAGCCTTTATTCATGGGGCCATGTGTATGTCCTATTCTGGTCGCTGTTTACTTAGTAATTATATGACCGGCAGAGATGCAAATCAGGGTGATTGTGCTCAATCTTGTCGCTGGAAATATCATTTGCTGGAAGAAAAGCGCCCAGGACAATACTTTCCAGTGGAAGAAGATGCCAGGGGAACCTATTTTATGAGTAGCAAGGATTTATGCCTGATTGAATACATTCCCCAGATGGTGGAGGCAGGGGTATCCAGCTTTAAAATAGAAGGTCGCATGAAGAGTATTCATTACCTGGCCACTGTAGTTAAGGCCTATCGGCAGGCCCTTGATGCCTATATTAACAATCCTGCCGGTTATCATATAAACCAGCAGTGGTTGGATGAAATCCGCAAGGTGAGTCATCGTGAGTATACCACTGGTTTTATATTGGGTGACAAAGGGAGGACTGCAACAGTTAATCCGGGCCAGAACAGTTATACCCGTCTTGCTTCCTTTGTTGGCCTTGTACAGTCCTATAACAAAGATACGGGAAGAATCCTTGTTCAACAAAGAAATAATTTTAAAGTGGGGGACAGACTGGAAATCCTATCACCCACTGGGGAAAACCAAATGATTGATGTCACAGACATGTATGATGGGAAAACAGGTGAGACACTAACGGTTGCTCCTCACCCTCAGCAAGTTGTTGAGTTGTCTGTTGAGCGAGTTGTGAAACCAATGTCTATGTTAAGGAGACTGGAATAAGGCATAAACATTCCAAGATATGGTGAAGCTAATAGGTAAGATCCTTCACCCTATAAAAGGAATGTTTACCAATGCGATATTTTCAGCAAAAACGTCTTGTAAAGACCTTTTATCTTATTATTTTGCTTTTTTTGCCCCTGGTTACACATCTTGGTTTTATCCAACTGATCCACGGGGACACATATAAACAGAAGGCTTTGGAGCAAAGAACCCTGAAGGTTGCTCTAGAGGATATTCCTAGGGGGCGTATTTTAGACAGACAAGGAATGCAATCCTTAACTATGGGGAAAAAAGAACCGAGGATTGTTCTTTATCCGCAAATTATTAGAAATAAGGAAGAAGCCATTCATAAATTAAGTCGTATCATTGGCCGTTCATCGGAGGAAATTACGCCTTTCTTTAATGGAAATAGTAGATTTTTACCTTTTTCACTGAATAATAGGGAAGTTAAGGAAATATCAGAATTAAACATTCCAGGAATGATGGTAGAAGATATTAATTTCCGTTATGGGGAGATGCCCTTAGCTGCCCATGTAATTGGGCACTTAGGGCGTATTTCAGAAATGGGAACACTGGAACGCTTGAATGGCCTAGGCACGAAGAAGTATACAATTTCAGATCTGGTTGGCAAAACCGGCTTGGAGTATTTTTATGAAACTCAACTAAAAGCCGGAGAACCTGCCAATTTTACTAGGGCTTATGTTGATGTGTATCGTAATTTAATTTCTGGTTTGGGTATTCAAAAAGAAAACAATAATGACACTGGACGGCAGGATGTTATTACAACCCTTGATTTTGATATTCAAAAGACAGTGGAAAAAATTATGGATAAACGAGTGCAGCGGGGGGCTGTGGTGGTTATGGATGCCCGTACCGGAGACTTGCTGGCACTGGCCAGCAGGCCAAACTTTAATCCAGCCAATATTGTCTTATCACTGCCAGGAGAGCAGGATACCTTCCTAGATCACTGTACAACTTTGTACCAACCCGGGTCCATTTTTAAGGTTGTCGTGGCAGCTGCAGCCCTGGAAGAAGGAATCGTGAAACCAACGGATACCTTCGTTTGCTTAGGTGAGAAAGATCACTTAATCAGTTGTTGGCAAAAGTCTGGTCATGGACCCATTACCTTTGAAGAGGCCTTTGCAGAATCTTGCAATCCGGTATTTGCAGAATTGGGTATTAAACTTGGGGCGGCAAAACTTATTCGTTATGCCAGAGCCTTTGGTTTTGAATCACAGGATATTATTGGTTACCCTGTTCCCAAAGACAGGAGACAGCAGCTTGATTTAATTGGCCAGCCTTATAATTTGGTTAACAGCAGTATTGGGCAAGGTCCTGTTTTGGCCACACCTGTACAACTAACAGCCATGCTAAATACCATTGTAAACAACGGAGTATATATTCAACCTAGGCTGGTGAAAGGAATAAAAAATGAAAAAGGTGTCTATAGCTATCATTTTTCATTGGGAGATAGCCGAAAAGTAATTTCCTTTGAAACTTGCAGAGAATTAAAACGGTTATTAAAATTGGTTACACTCCAGGGAGTAGGAAAAGAGGCATGGATTGAGGGATTTGGCAGTGCAGGCAAGACGGGTTCTGCAGAGCTTGCCCAAGGAGCAGAAAAGGTAAATGCGTGGTTTACTGGGTATGCCCCCAATGACAACCCTCAATACATCGTTACGGTTCTTGTAAAAGAGGGTATCAGTGGTGGAACAACGGCTGCTCCAGTTTTCCGGGAAATAATGGAAAGTATTCTATCGTCGTCTCATTGACGGTACATCAAAATTATCGTAGAATGTTAGTATATTTTGTGTGCTATGGGGGATATTGGCATGATCGTGCGGGGGGATCAAATTCGAGCCTTAAGGGAAGAAAGAGGCTATACATTACAAGACTTGGCACGCCGAGCAAAATTATCCTTGTCTTATTTAAGTGAGATTGAGAGAGGTTCTAAAAGACCGTCACTAAAGACTATAGATAAATTAGCTGCGGCTTTAAATGTATCTAAAACCCAACTGGTTGAAGGAGAAATTACCGATTCTGGTCTCGGGCTAGGCGAGAAAATTAGAATTATTCGTAATGAAACCGGCCTTTCTTTACAGGAGTTGGCGGATAAAATAGGAATTTCTCTATCTTACCTTAGTGAAATTGAAAGAGGTACCGTTTATCCTGCACTAAATACCTTAAAGAGAGTAGCCGAAGGTTTGGGAGTACCAGCTACAGCTTTAATGGGTCATGAAGGCTCCCTAGGGTATAAGCTAAAGCATTTGAGAGAAGAATATGGTTTGACACAAGCACAGCTTGCTAATCTGGCTGGCGTAACGGCTGGTTTGATTGGACAAATTGAACAGGGAAAGGTACAACCTTCCCTAAAAACATTAGAAAAGTTATCTGAGGTTATGGGTGTTTCTCCATGTTACTTCATAATGGAGCCTGGGGCTGTGGATCAGATGGTTAGTCTAATGAATCCAGAGTTAAGGGAGTTGTTAATTCACCCTAATGTTCAGGCTGTATTAGGGTTGGTTTGTAACTTAAACGAAAAAGAACTGCAGTTTATTTTAAACTTCATTCAATTGTTTAAGAAGTCTGAGCTTTCATAGGATAAGAAATTTACAAAGTATATTGCTAGCGAATTATGAATATAGTATCATAGGTATAGATATGCCTGTGAAAGTAATCCATTATTGTACTGCACTTACACTTATATGATACAAGGAGGCGGTTTTATGGCATTAGAATTAAATGCTGCAAACTTTGAGGCTGAGGTGCTCAAGTCTGATATCCCCGTACTGGTAGATTTCTGGGCAGCTTGGTGTGGCCCCTGTCGTGCTATTGCACCTGTTGTTGAGCAGTTATCCACAGAATACGCTGGTAAAGTTAAAGTTGGAAAAGTAAACGTGGATGAAAACAGGGAACTGGCTCAACAGTTTGGCGTCATGAGCATTCCTACTCTTATTTTCTTAAAAAATGGAGAAAAGGTTGACCAAGTAATTGGTTTTACCGGTAAAGCAGACCTTGAAAAGAAATTAAACGCAATTCTGTAGTAATTAATAAAATCCTCCGCTCGTATAGAGTTGGAGGATTTTTGGTATATAAATATTATAAACTTTCTTTTAGAATGTACAGTTAGATTTTGGTTTACATAATCTTCCCCTTGGATAATCGCTACATAGTCTAAACTATAGTTTTTGTCTGCTTAAAGAGTGTGTGAAAGGCTTAGAGAGGTGGTCAAGCCTTTTAATATTCCTGTAAGGAGCTGACCTATTTTGCATCAAGTACTTTTGTATATTGGAGACTTTCCCCTTCGTTCATTTGGCGTAATGCTTTCACTGGGAATATTAGCTGGCCTAATGATTTCGTTATGGGTTGCCCAGCGACAGGGTTTTTACTATGAGGAAGTCATGGATTTAGCCTTTTATGCCATCATAGGGGGTCTCATAGGAGCACGTGTCTGGGAAGTTATGTTTAGTTGGGATTATTACTCACAACGTTTAATGGAAATCCCGGCAATTTGGCATGGAGGAATTTCTGTTCAGGGAGCGATACTCGGGGGGTTGCTGGCAGTAGTATGGTATTGTCGAAAGTACCGTATTGCGGTTTGGGCCATGATGGATACATTGGCGCCAGGGGTCCTAGTGGGACAAGCCATTGGCCGCATAGGGTGTTTTTTAAACGGTTGCTGCTACGGACTCCCCAATGAACATCTGGGTTTTACCTATCCCCCAGGGACCGATGCTTACTTGGCCTTTGGAGCGCAGCCCCTCTTTCCAGCGGTTCTTTTTGAAGCATCCTGGGATTTGATAGAGCTAGCGGTGTTAATGTTTCTTTATAAGCGAAAACCCTTCAATGGCTTTATAGCCTTAGGCTATTTCATCCTTTACTCTGCGGGTCGGTTTACCCTTGAGTTCTGGCGGGGTGACAGTCTTAGAACCTTTATGAATTTTAAAGCCGCCCAGGTGTCCTCAGTTATAACCATTTTGGCAGCACTAGCCCTTATGTTTTACCTATACCGCCAAAAGAGGCCATTAATTGAAGATAAAAGGTCTAAGAGAGTAAATTTTAAAAGTTAGCTTAAAGAAGCCGCTGCCAAACTTTAGCTAGGTAAACTTCCAAAAATGAACAAGAATTTGATTCATATATTGGGACAAAATAGTGCCAGGAGGTGATTAAGTGGAAATTGGTCAAAGCTGGCATAAGTGGAAGGAAATATTAGGTGATGCAGTGGGCTTGGGAGAAAGGGCTGGTATGGAAGAAGAAACCATAAACAATGCAGCCTACCGTTTGGGCGATTTCTTTGCCAATAAATTTGACCCTGCAAATAATGAACAGCGCTTAATGAAGGAATTATGGGATGAGGGAAATGACGAGGAAAGAAAAACTTTGGCTTCTCTTATGTCCCGGGTATCTCATAAAACGAGCTACCGTAATTAAAGGGGGAGCTAATGCCCCTCTTTTTTTATATCAACAAGATGATTTTGAGTATTTTATGTTACCTATTTTAAAAAAGCTAGGGCTTCCGTTTTTGTTAGGGAAGCCCTAGCTTTTTAAACAAACTTAGGTAATTGTGTTAATTCCATGTCTCCCAAATGGGAGATATAATGTTCTCCATTCTCTCTGGCAGAAATCTTTGCTCCTTCAATTATTCCTGATTTTGCAAATTGAACAGCTTTTTCCATACTGTAGGTATTACCGTTAATCATTACATCCGTAACTTCACCCGCCGCATTTACTTTAACTTCACGTATATCCATCTGCTTCACTCCTTTTCTCAAACTGATAGTAGTATTTGTTTTGCTACAAAGGATTATGAGAAAAGCATTAAGGTATAGATAAGAGAACCTTAATACAAAAACAGGGAGCCTTTACGACTCCCTGTTTAACAATATGGGTTATTTTCTTCTAAATAATTAGTTAAGCGACCTCAACTCCAGTTGCAACGGTACCTGAGCCCTTAGCAAATTTGTTAGACAGCAAGGCGATAGCTCCATCGCCGGTTACGTTGCAGGCAGTACCAAAGCTGTCCTGAGTTAGGTAAAGTGCAATCATAAGGCCCAGTTGTGCTTCGTTGAAACCCAACATAGATTGGAGTAACCCAAGGGCTGCCATGACAGCACCACCGGGGACACCGGGAGCCGCAACCATAGTGACACCAAGCATCAAAACAAAGGGAAACATCATACCGAAGCTGGGATCAATACCGCCCATCATCATAACAGCCATTGCACACATGGTCAAGGTGATAGTACTACCAGATAAATGGATGGTGGCGCATAGGGGTATTGCGAAATCTGCTACTCCATCGGAAATACCATTCTTTTTAGCACAGCGCAGGGTTACCGGGATGGTAGCAGCGGAGGACTGCGTACCAATGGCTGTCAGATAAGCAGGAACCATATTTTTCAAAGCAGTAAAGGGATTCTTGCCAGTTGTGGTTCCGGCAATGACGTACTGGAATACAAGCATAATCAGGTGACATAATATTACAATGGCAAATACAGAACCAAAGATTTTCATGATCTTTGCCACTTCACCGGCATAGGTCATGTTGGCAAAAATACCGGCAATGTGGATGGGAAGTAAAGGAATAATGACGCTTTGGATAACTTTCTCAATAATCTCCTGGAAATCCTTCGTTACTTGGTACAGAGATTTATTTTTAATGGAAGCCATACCGAGACCAAACAGGAAAGCAGTGATTAATGCAGTCATTACACCCATTATAGGAGGCATATCTACTTGGAAAAAGCCTTTCACCAGCGCTTCTTCAGGGTTAGAAGCATGTCCACCTACCGCGGTTACAATCTTGGGAAGTAGGCCCGTGCCGACAAGGAAAGCAAAGGTACCGGCAATGACAGTGGATACATAGGCAAACAGGGTAGTGATACCAAGAAGTCTGCCAGCCCCTTTACCCAGTTCAGCAATACCGGGGGCCACAAAACCAATAATGATAAGAGGAATAACATAGGATAAGAATCCGCCAAAGATACCGTTAAAAGTTGCCAGCAAACGAACCAAGGCATCAAATTGTAAGAATTCTTTAGAAACATAACCAACTAAAATACCAAAAATAAGTCCAATAATTAATCTGGTTAAGAGTCCTACTTTCTTCATCATAATACCTCACTTTCTGATTAGACTAAGATGTTGTAAATGATCAAAGTATTTTGCTATTTTACCTCCTTTCGATATTAAAAAAGCTATTAGTTGATTAAAAGAAATGATACGTAAAAATCAAAGTATTCCGCCAAAGGCAGGTGTAGTCGTCACAATGACATATTACAATTTTATAAGAGTAATTACAACAAATTTTTAATAAGTCAGAAAATGAAAATCCTTACATTTTGCATAGTAGTTCTCAATTTTTTTAGTTTTTGTGAAAAAATCAAAGGGAAAAAGAATATTTATATAATTCTTACTATTTAAAGAAGGAATTAGGAGAGGGATGGCGAAATACGGAAATACTATATTAATTTTATTGGTATAACAACATTTAGGGAGTACATTATGGACAATATCCCAATAGGTTTGTACTTTTTGCTTGCTTTTTGTGAAGGATTAAGTGTTATTTTTTTTATGAATTGTTTCTTAAGTTTAAATATGAGTAAAAAAGAATATATAGTGCTGGCAATTCCCTATGCTTTGCTAACCTTCTTGCTGCGAAAATTACCGATTAGTTTCGGAACTCACTCGTTAATCATAATATGTTTGCTTGGAGGTTTCATTAGCTATTATTATAAGATAAAGTTATCATCTGCACTCCTGGGCATGATAATAGCAACATCAATAATGTTAATTATTGAACTTACTTCTGGATACATTATAGAAAGAATTTTTCTTATCCAATATAATGTTTTTATGAACAAACCAGTGTGGTGGTTTTTATCAGGTTTACCGCATATCATAGTCACTTTTATGTTAGCATTATTCATAAAGAATTTGAGGAGTAATAAGATTAATGTCACTCAGTAGGAATTTTGTTAATTATTTAATAACACAAAAAAAAATTGAAGACCAGGAGCAACAAGAGATATTATTCTTTGGTGCAGAAGTTTTTTTTAGTTTACTAACGGGCATATTCATTACCTTATTAGTGGGTTATTTTTTGAATTTACATACAATTGTATTTTATATGCTTTTAGCTTCCATGTTTGTTCGTAAAATAGCAGGGGGAGCCCATAGCAAAGATTCTATGAACTGTTTAATTATAACTGTTATGGTTTATAACCTGTTTGCCTATTTCTCGCTTTTAACATTTCCCTATATAAATAACCATCAAAGAATATTAGTGTTATTTGTTTTCTGTTGCGGGATGTTAATAGTTTATAAAAAAGCTCCATTAGAATTACCACAAAAGCCCTTTGGAAATCAACAAAAAAGGTTATTAAGGTTTTGGTCGTTTGTTGTCTTGATACTTATTACGTTTTTCTTATGTTTATCCTTGTACTATAAAGTTTTTCTTTTGGAAGGCTATGCTGTATGCCTTATATTGTTATGGCAATTATTTATGTTAACTAATATGGGAGCTAACTTAATGGGCATGCTAGATAGAATATTATTTTTGATTAGGGGGTGAATTAATGAGAATATTTAAATCTTTGTTGCTTAGTCTTGCCACTGTGGTTTTCACCTTAGCTGCTTTTATGAATGCTGCCTCAGCTTGTTTGATAGTACATTACCAACCAGAGCTGCCTAACTCACTTAGGAAAAAATAATTAATAATAAGATAAAAGAGTGGAGCATTCACTCTTTTGTCTTATTATTAATTATTTGTAAAAGAGTGATAAAATGAGTAATTGGCAAACTAATCGAGATGAAAATCTAAAGGAAATAAAAGTAACGATTTTTTTATTGTGCTGTATTGTTTTTGCCTTTGCCTTTTCAATAAAAATTAATTGCAACTTGCCAGTAAATGAATCATATAAAGATATATTTGCTTTTTTTCAACATTCATTCATATCGTTGTTACTATTATTTATTACTCTAATAGGCTCTGTAGTGATTGTGCGTTTTAATGTTATTTCTAGAGGTTCCTTTTTTCTTTCTCTTTTTGTATTTATATTAATTGCATTGTATCACGATGACTACCTAAAGACTATTTTAATTATACCCGTAGCATTTGCCTCTTTTACAAGAAGTAAAGAATTTGGGTGTATTATTGCAATACTTAGTGGAGTATTGTTATGTGCTGGGGATTTATACAAACATGGTTATAATTTTCCAAACAGAAATCTAGAATCAGATATTGTCTTTACCGGCGTCATGTTTATCTGTGCATGGCTTATCGGTGGCATAGCAGGTATTGAACGGGATACAAGGAATATCCTGGTGAATTTAGCCAATAAGGATGGTTTGTCTGAGATTTATAATCACAGGTATTTTCATGTGACCTTTAAAAAAGCAATAGAAGAAGCAAAGAGTTCCAATAGTCCTCTAAGTCTTTTGATTATGGATATAGATTATTTCAAGTATTATAATGATGCCTTCGGCCATCTGGCGGGGGATAATATTTTAAAGGATATCGGCCAAATTCTAAAACAAAAGGTTGAATATCCCGGAATTGCCGCACGCTATGGAGGCGATGAATTTTGTGTTTTATTACCGGGATATGATTCAAATGTTGCCATAATTATTGCCCAAAAATTAAAGGATAGTATTGATCAATATTTTGCGGACAATGAACAGTTTAAACAACTACCCACTGGCAAGTTTAGCATTACCCTGGGACTGGCCAGCTATCCAGAACATACACAAAAGGGAGACGACCTGTTGGAACTGGCTGATCAGGCACTCTACAAAGCGAAAAAAACCAGCAAAAATAAAGTAGAAATATATTTTAACGTTCTTGATTCTTTAAAGGGAACCTGTGACCCTTCAGAAAGGGAGGCTCTTAATTCTACCAAGACGCTGCTTAGCATTATCAATGCTAAGGATCGTTATACCTATGCTCACTCTGAAAGGGTTTTAGATTATGCAACGAAGCTAGCGAAGAAATGTGGCCTCAGCGATCAGGAGGTTCGTTTAGTGCAATATGGTGCCTACTTGCATGATATCGGCAAGATTGAAATTGATGTAAATATTTTGAGCAAAACAGAAAATCTTACTGAACAGGATTGGGAAACCATGAAACAGCATTCCTATTGGGGTAGTGAAATTATCCGGCCCATTAAATCCTTGGAAAAAGTAAGGCCTTATATTCTACACCACCATGAAAACTTTGATGGCACTGGCTATCCAATGGGGATCAAAGGCAACGATATTCCACTGGGTGCAAAAATTATCCGAATTGTAGACAGTTATGACGCTATGACCACAGACAGGCCCTATAAGAAAGGAATGTCTTATATAGATGCCTGCAGCGAAATCATGAACTTGGCTGGCAAACAGTATGATCCAGAACTGAGCAAGCTATTTGTCCTTCTGGTAGAGTCTGACCCAGAAGGTTTTCATACATTCTCTACTTTTGAACGATAGTTCTCTTTTCTATATGGTTTACGTAGTAGTAAGAAAGAATTATATACGGTATAATGAATCAATAACTAATTCAAAAAATGGCTGGACGAAAGTGTTCTGGCCATTGTTTTTTGGAGGGGAAGAATATGACGGTTCATCAATGGCATAAAGACACCAACGGAGAGAAAGTAGTACAGGCTCTAAAAAAGAATCAATTTAATGCGGTGTATTTTCCCAATAAAGAGGAAGCTGAGAAATATATTTTAGATTTTATTTCTCCCGGTGCCCAGGTAGGATTTGGTGGCTCCATGACATTGACCGAGGGAATGGGACTGGTGGAAAAAGTAAAGATGAAGGGTGCAGAAGCTTTAGTGCACGGAACCCCTCAACTGTCTGCCGAAGAAAAATTAGAGATCATGCGCAAACAGCAAATATGTGATGTTTTTTTAGCCAGTACCAATGCTGTTACTTTGGATGGTTTCCTGGTTAATATTGACGGGGTTGGCAACAGGGTGGCTGCTATGACCTTTGGTCCCAAAAAAGTCATCATTGTTATAGGCACAAACAAAATCTGTAAGGACGTAGATGCCGCATTCAACCGTCTGGAAACCATTGTAGCACCTAAAAACAACAAAAGACTTAATTATGAAAACCCTTGCACGGTAAATGGAAGTTGTGTAAACTGCCAGACAAGTACCAGAGTTTGCCGAATATACTCTGTAATGAAAAGGAAACCGATGCTGTCTGATATGACGGTGGTCGTCATTGGGGAAGATTTGGGATACTAGAAGATAAAGAAGGCTGCCTATTGGCAGCCTTCTGCAATGAATTCCTTGGTCAATTTATTTAATGCCCTTTTTTCAATACGCGAAACATAGGAACGGGAAATCCCCAGAGTGCGGGCAATTTCCCGCTGGGTTTTTCTTGCCGTTGTCCCTAAACCAAAACGCATTTCTAAAACTCTCTTTTCACGGGTGGTTAGTTTTGTTATCTTTTCTAAGAGTCTGTTTTTTTCAAAGGTTGATTCAACTGTATCTGCCACAACTTCTGGATCTGTTCCCAGAATATCAATTAAACTTATCTCATTTCCCTCTTTATCCACACCAATGGGGTCATACAATGAAACCTCTGCCTTAACTTTCTTTATAAAACGCAGATGCATCAATATTTCATTTTCTATACCTCCACAACGGAAACATTAAATTGTTTCCGTTGGCGGCAATTGCTTTTTTTCTGAATTGGCTCCAAATAGGTTCATTTCAACATTTTCGCCGTCCCAGACGATATTCTCTACTATGCTTTTGATAAACATTCGTTTAGCATCGATATCTACGGTATCTATGTTTTTACTGAAAGCCGAGAGGATGCTTTTCATCACATCTAGGTTTTGCTCTTTCGATTGGTTATTTTCCTCGACCTCTTTTAGTTTTAACAATCTTCCTTTTAATTCAGCGGTCTGTTTATCTAATTCTTCAATTTGGGTGATGATGTACTTGCTTGCAGTAGAGTTTTGTCCTTGGGATAGGGAAGTAACCAGGTTATTTATGGCTTGCTCATTGGCTTTGATTTTCCCATCAATTAGAGCAATTTCATTTTCGACGGTGTTTTGAGCTGCTTGAATTGTAAATTTATCATTCTGAATGGTAGTGTACAGTTCAGAGTCAGACATGGATAATTTTTTTATTTCCTGGACGACTGCTTTATCAAGATTATTTCCTTGGACGTTCTTTACATCGCACCGGGTTCTTTTACTACGCTCTTTCATTTCACACATGTAGTAATATGTAATTTCCCCATCTTTATTTGGCCTACTAACCTTTGGCCTCATATAGCTTCCGCAGTTTCTACACTTAAGTAGTCCCGAAAGTAAACAAGAAGAGTTTCTAACCTTTCTATATGATTTTGACTTATTTTGCAGGAGTAATTTTTGTGCCTTTATCCAAGTAGCGCTCGGTATGATGCCCTTATGGGCACCTACGGCTACGATCCACTCAGAAACGTCTCTATACCTACAAGAAGGGTTTTTCTTATCTTGTTGGGTCTTATTGTATGCCATAACTCCAAATTCACCGGTAAATTCGTTCTCATCGCAGTAAACCTCATAGCTGTTTTCAAGAAGAAAGTTATACATTTCTTTATCTGCTATGGCATAAACAGGATTGGACAACATGAACCGGAGGGAGTACCTTTTAAAATCCACATCGTTCTTGCTTTTAAAGTTATTCATAATGCAAAATTGTTCAAGTTTTGTAAGGGATTTAAGTTCTAAATACTTATCAAATATCAATTTTACCATTTCAAATTCTTCAGCGATTGGGGAGAGTCTATACATTTTTCTTTCTTTTCCAGCTGGGTCTATGTAGACAACAGGTTCACTCTCGAAACCAGTAGGAGTTATACCACCTAGCCAACGACCGGTCTTTGCAAGCTGTAACATATTGTCACGGATACGCTCTGCTGCCGTTTCTCGCTCCAACTGGGCGAATACACTGGCTATATACATCATAGCCCTTCCCATGGGGGTACTAGTGTCAAACTGCTCACGTATCGATACAAAACTTATGTTATATTGCTGTAACTCTTCCATAGTTGAAGAAAAATCAACCACACTTCTGCTGAGACGGTCCAGGCGGTAACAAATAAGTGTGCTAAACTTCTTGTTTTTTGCATCTTTAAGCATCAATTGAAACTGGGGCCTGTCCGTAGTCCCCCCCGAAAAGCCCTCATCCTCATAGATAAGTACATCATTTTCGTTAATACTAAAATGATTAAAAGCGTATTCCTTACACAACTGGATTTGGTTTTCTATCGATTCACCCTTGCCGGTGAATTTACTTTTTCTTGAATAGATAGCTGCTTTCAATTTGACACCACCAACCCCTATAGTTAGAGAACACTTTTATTATATAATATCCATTGAAGATCCAGCCCAAAAACGATTATACGGGGTTTGGTGCCGGAAGTCCTAACTATACCGCAGAACAAGGGGATTTATATTGTATAATAGTTGTTTGGTATGACTCACTACCTTTAAAATTTAGAGCTGAATTTTTTAGCAGCTCGATCCTTGATATCCCTTGCACAGCGTAAGATATGATATTGTTCCTTAGGTGAAGGTAATTTTCCTTGAAGGATTACATTGCTATATTGTCTTCTCATAAATGGATATTCAAATTCATCTCTTGCTAAAGACCTATCCACACTAAGTAATTCTGATATTTCTTTAATAATAACCCCTAGTTCTTTGAAAGAAAGGTTGGCCTCTGGTTTCTCAGGGGGATTGTCTAGTACATTTTGTGTCATATTTATTCTATGTGATGGGCATATTCCGTAATTTTTTATAGCAACATAATGTTCATATACTGGATAACCCTTGTTTTTTGAAAAATTATATTGAGGATAGTAATTGTGAAGTATTCTCATTTCATTATCACAATATTGTTTGGCTACTATAGCAGCTGCAGAAACTCCCGAAAATATAGAGTCGCCTTTGGAAACAGCATTTTGCTTAGTGAAGCCAGGAATTTTATCTTTGCCATCAACAATAATACGGATTTTAGGGAAAACAGATCTAACTTTGTTTGCACATTCCATCCATAACTTTTCCCTTGCTAATTCCGGTCCGATATCGTCTATTTCCTTTGGGGAAATAGATGCAATATGCCAAAAATCAGCTTTTTCAAATATTAAGGACGAAATCTCTTCAATGCTTTTCAAAGTCATTTCTTTGCTATCCCTTGGGATGCCTGGTATATTATGGTCATGAGGTAAAACCACAACAGCCGCAACCATAGGGCCTGCAATACTGCTTACGCCAACTTCATCTATCCCCGCATATCTTTTTTTACTAACCCGCGTTATAAATTCATCAAATGTTTCTTTAGACTTATTTTTTTTACCAGTTGTTTTGATGGCCACAGGAGGATTGATTGCAGTGCCATTGCTAATACCGCCATCCATGGGGTTAACAGAGAACATCTGGCAGTCAGATCCTGACCAAGACATACAGTCTTCTAGCAAACATTCGGCAAAACCTCTAAATGGACAAGCTTTTCTCAACATTTTTTCGATACTAGTCTGTGGGTCATCAGAAAACATAATAGACACCCCCAGTTTTTTATTTGAGCTACCCACAAAGCGTAATAAAATCAAAGGTTAAAATAACCTACCAGTACCCCGATTGAAGGGTTGCCCAAAGTTTTCAAAGCCTTTTCAAACTACACTTTGGCACTAGAAAATCCACAGCCTATATTTGACCTTTCATCTTATCAATTGTCCTTTGGTCCTAGCTGACAAGACTATTTAACTGGTTAGAGTACATCCCATCAAAATGCATCTTAAAGTAGAATAATATTGCATTCTGTCGAAATACCTCATAAAACACAAAAACCACTACTTTTGTAGTGTTTCTAAAATCTTGTGTGGTAATTTCCCAGAAGAACTTCATCTTCAGTATCTTCAGGTTCGATTTGTCTTTTTCTTTCGTTTTCTAACCTTTGTATGTATTGCCCAATAGCCGTAATACACCCACAGTATTCGCAATATAGGGCATCGGGGACGTTTTTATCCCCGCACAAATTATTTAATTCCCTTGGGTCACTTTGTACGTTAGTACAAATATTATATAAATAGTGTCCACATTTTTTACAAAAGCTCGCACAAGGTGAAAATACACTATTTCCACAGGCGGGACATTTAAGAAACCTCATATTTTCATCAATTTCAGGAAATAGAAAAGGTTCTGACATATTAAAACACCTCTCTATCGTTATCTCCTCAGTTGACTTGTAGTGAAAGCTTTCAATAATCATTTCATTATCGTATGAAATACCATCTACCGAATGAATGTTTATGGTTGTAAAATTGCAGGAAATTTCTTTCTTTCTTTTCCATTCAGTAAAAAGATTATTTATCCCCTCTTTAGCATAAATACCTAGTTCGTCAAAACGATTACTCAAGGCATCCCACGATACATCATACAAGTTTTTCAATCTTCCAATTTCCGGTACCGTTAAGGGGAATTTTATACTTGAACGAAACCAGCTTTCTTGCATAAGTAAATTTGCTGAAAAAATATCCGCTTCCCTGTCTAATATCCATAACTCTTTATCGGTTAAATATTCTACATCAAATTCTAAATGATGATTTAATACAATGTGAGCCATTTCATGGCCATAGGTAAAGTTATCCATCCCACTAGGAAGATCCCGGTTTATGTAGATATTATAACCGGTTTCTGAGGTGCAAGAAAAACCCTTATCTTCTGCAAACTCCGGATTCATTTTACTATCAAAAAGGAATAACTTACCAAGTTTTTTAATTAACTGCTTAACTGGTACAGGAGGATTGTCAACACCCATTTCTCTTAAAAATATAAGAGCTTGTTCCTTTGCATACTCAGCCCTTATTTGGGTGGGTCGTCTCGATGTCGGCATCCCGTAGATCATCACCTCATCAATCGTCAGTATCTTCAACGGCAGCCTTTATAATTTTTTCAATTCTTTTTTTATCCGCTGGAGTAAGTTTTTTGCCATTTCTACGTAGTATATTAGCTACCCCCGGCCATTCTTCATCAATAGTTGATTTTGGAGAGGGGCTGGGGTTATCAGATCGACCGAGGAGGTAGTCTATGGTTACTATAAAATAATCAGCAATTTTATTAATTGTTTCATGATCTGGAATTCTTTCGTTATTCTCATATTTACTAATTGCCCAGTAAGATAAATCTAACAATTTAGCAAGTTCTTCTCTAGATATATTATTCTTTTCCCTTAAAGACTTAAGCCTATTACCAAATGACATATTTACCCCCCTTTCTATTTGTAGTTTAGCACATATTGTCCAATCTTATAAATGATTTGGACTAAATGGGCAAATAAATATTGACAATGGACAAATCGTCCAGGTATAATGTGGTATATAGGACAAAGTGTCCAGGTTAAGGAGTGTACTAAATGAGAAATTTATTAAAGAAAGCCCGGATTGAAAAAGGGTATTCTGTAAGTCGCTTTGCTATATTATTAGGAATTTCAGAATCCTTTTATTATAAAATTGAGAAAGGCGTAAGGAATCCGACCATTGAACTGGCAAAAAAGATAGCCATTCTTCTAGATAAAACAGTAGATGAAATTTTTTTTAATCCACAATTGGACGAAACGTCCATTTACAAAATTTTAACTACAGGACAATAAAGAAATAACTACTATTTTTAAGGAGGAAAAGTATTGATAAATGTAAATACTCATCCCGACATTACCTCAGAGCAAGTGGAAAGCCTTAAAATTATTGCAGAAATGGCTCAAGAAATAGCCACTGCCGGGGACATGCATCGTATTCAGGGTAAAACCCGGCTAGGGCTTGATCGAATCGAAGAATTAATAAAGTTATCTGCAGAAATTGTCAATTTAATGAGTCAGAAAATAAAAGACGGAAACGAGGCTCGTTTTGTTGCTGACTTTGTTCGAGGTGCCATGTATCACTGGTACAAACCAGAGAATGATTAACCTATATTATTCTTCTATTTTCACAAAGTACCTTCCATTAAATGTAAATAAGGTTGGCGTTTTTAAACTAATTAATCAGTGAAGAAATGGAAATAGGACAATTTCTATCTTGCATATACTGTACTATAGCTAACCAAGGGGGTTGGAAGCTTGAATATTGTGGTACGTTTGCCTAAGTCACCGGAAGGTAAGAGGGAGTTACAAAAAAAATTAGCCCAGGCCCATATTGAAATGATTAAGGGTTATATTCAGAAGTTGCCATGGGAACCAGATAAGAAAGTAACCCTCTATAACATGGTTAAGGAAGAAATTAAGAAAAGGGCAGAATCTGAAGCTAAGAGTATCGATAATAAGGTGTGAATGTCTTGAAAAAAATAATTCCTAATACCCCTGGGATCTGCCACCTTTGCTTTGAACCAGTATGGGCAGATCAATCGCATATATTTATTAAAGGTGGACGTGCGGTTCATAAAATGTGCTACATTAGGCAGTCGAAGTGTTACCAGCAAGACAACCCATCGGAGAAGTCCTATTTTGTTAACAAGTGGAAGGATGGCCGCGTAGCCTGGCGATGCTCCAGATGCGGAAAGGTTATTTGGCTAGATCCCGGTATTTACGAGCGCGCTTACAAAGGTATGGAAACTTGTCTTGAATGTCGGGCATCAAGGAAAGATGGTATTGATTTTACTTTGGGAAATAAGTCTACTTGATAATTTGTAAGCTGTCATTTATAGAGTGGGGACGGTGTGGGTTGACGGTAGGCTTTCTTGTAGGACAAGCTCCTACGGGGAGGCGTGCTGTTATAGCACTTGGGTACGGCAGATATTGTTTTAGTTGAGTTGGCCTGCCAGGTGGGTAAGAGACAAGAAATTAAATAAATTTGCATTGGTTCGGCTAAATCTGTGGAACGGAAGGGTGTGGGGAGAGATGTGTAATGATGGTTGTCCGCAAAAAACCGACATTATTGATTGTTATCTAAATGCTTTTTATTACTGCAGGATGAAATTAGTTGACATTGCTAATGCAATAGGGGTATCACCCGATGCAGTGGAAAAGGGGCTTAAGAGATTTGATAAAGTTGCTTATGTCTATGAGAGAGACATGAGGAAATCACAAAATAAATTAAAAAGGATAGAAAAAGAAAGGGTTCGAAAGCAGGTTGCACGTGAAGTTACTTCGATGGAAAACAAGCCATATTATTTAATGGCAAGAAGGCTTTTGAATGATAAAGAAATTATTAGTGTCTTTCGTAGAGCATTTGAATTGCAAGGACTTTCTTTGAATGATAATAATGAACAAAATTTGTGTTCAAGATATATACCTTCGACAGGAAAACTCCATCACCCAGTTCCTATGGAAGCGCAGGCTGCGGTGGAACTAATTATGCCATCAGGAATTAAAAGGACGGTCGAATATGAAATGAGAGCATTAAAAGCAGATCTAGTAGGAGTCCCTGGACCAGCAATTCTGGATATATCAGGCTACTTAAAAGCCGGAAATATTGACGATGCCATTAAACTAGCGAATTTAGCCATAATGACGGCAGGGTATGTTCCTTCTGATGCTAGTTTAGGTGATATTAGAGATGGTGTTGTGAAAGTAACAAAACCATCAGAAATTAATGAAGTTTATGAGTTGTATATTAAGGATAGTTTAAAGATGGCAAAGGTATCGGATATACCTGGTATAGGCGAATTAAGAGGTCAGGAAGCAAAGAAAAAAATTAACTCTTGGATGTCCCAGGCCCGGGCAGCAGAAAGATCTGCCTCAGACTGGGGAAAACGATCTCTAACTGGTAAAAAAGGCAGAGGTGGCGGAGTTGTTAACCTTGAACAAAGACAAAAGTTCAGTGCTCTTAATGGTAATTAATTGTTGGAGGCATGTATGGTTTTGATGGCTACATCTAAATTGACCTTGCCGGATGTAACCTATGTTTAAAAAGTAGTTTGTTAAGTAATAGGCTTGCTTTCTTAAAGGGGGCGGAAGGATTGCAGGGCTATGTTAGTACAAAGGTAAAAAAAGCATTAAAAGTTGGAGAACGTGTTTCAAAAAGAAATTTCCCTTTTATAAAAAATAACATCATAGCTAATAGTGTTGAGGGAACATATGAGGAAGCGATGACAGAATGGGAGTTTGTAGGCATTTTAGATGAAGAGAATGTGGAACGATTTGTTCCCCGTTGTCAGCTTTGTAATCAACCGGGGCTCCGGATAAATTTTGAAATACATAACCCAGATACAAGGAAGAGGTTTTTGGTAGGAAGTTCCTGTATAAAAAAGTTCCTGGTTTTAAAGGGGACAAGCTCTCTAGAGGAGAGTTGGGATTTCTTTGTTCGCCAATCAATTAGATATGCTAGTTTAGATGATCTAAGATATTTTGCTAATGATGTTTTGGCTAGTGAAAATATTCAAGTACATCAGATTCGGAGACTTAGAAAATTGGTTGCAGACGTATTAGGGTTACCAGATCAATGTTCCTTAAATTCAGCAGTTTTTGAGAAAAAAGAGGATTGGGATGGGTTGGTGCACTATCTCATAGGTTCTAATGATGGTAGTGACCAAGTTTGGAGAAAAAAACTGGAACGAATTAAGATGATTTTATTTAGCCCCAGCAAACTTATTAAAAAGCAGAAATTATTAGATACAGGCGAAAAAGATGGTCATTGGGCAAATATAGGTCGAAAAAATACGAGAGTTGATACAACATTATCTAGGTCAGAGGCATACAAAAATCCAGCTAAGAAGAATTAAGCCAGAAGGACCGGTGAATACCGGTCTTAGCTATTTCTATATTTAAAATGGAGTGTGGAAGAAATGGTGAAAATCAGACTTCAGGGATTATTAGATGAAATAGCTTTTCTGATCAAGGAAATGAGAGAAAAAGGGTTCCAAATTCTTGAAGAGAGTGAACCCTATGCGAACCGGGGGAACAGTGAATTTGTTAGGGTGTACCTAACTGTGGCCAGTAACACATAGGGTTCAAGATCTGATGGCGCATAGACTTTCCTACAGGTTGTTCAGGTTCCCGGGTTTTTCGGTAATTTTACGTTTATATGAGTAATTTTAAAGTGGGAGGGGCAGTAAAAAATGAGAATACCAAAGCAACTGGCCTTACCCATTATTGGTTCTTTAGTTGTTAGAGGACGGTGCCCAATTTGTAAAGGTAACTCTACACAATCCTTTAAATCTAAAAAAACAGAATATTGCCTATGTCAATATTGCCTTCATAAGTGGAGTAAAGAGTTATCCAGAGGGGTGAGCTTATGAGTAACAATTACCTAGACATTTTAATTAAACTGGGGCGTAAACGTATGAAAGACTTGGCTTTAGAATTATGAAGGACCCACCCAAGGGTTCTACGATGCAGCCGATGGTTGGACAAGCATATTAATAAGGTTCAAAAAATGTTGAGGGTAGCGTAAAAAGTCATGGAATTTAGGACGGTGACTGCAATGCCAAACTGCGAATACAGCGATATTCGTTTTAATTACTGTGCTCTTGCATTATGCATACTGACTCAATATTCTGTAGAGGGTGCTATACGGTATTTATCCGAAGGAACTGTCAAACTTGCCGAAAGTAAAAATGAAATTACTGAGGAAGACCTCCTTAATATGGTAAGGATGAAGGATACCATGACTTATCAACAAATTGGAGAAATCTACGGTTTAACAAATAAAGCAGTATATCATCTCATTAAATCATTTCAAATGAGAGTACCTAAGTTTGTTTAAGCTAAATTTAGCGTAATAGTGAGGTGATAAAAATAGCCAAAACTGAATTGACATTAGAACTTGAAAGAGAAATTTGGTCTGCTACTGCAAAGCAAGGTGTGTTCGGGTGCTTTGAAGTAACTATAGGTTGGTTTGGCGAAGAAAGAGTTGATTATCTAACCTATGATACAAAGGGTATATGGCGTTGTTACGAAATAAAAGTATCTAAATCCGATTTTTACAGCAAAGCCCATAATACCTTCGTAGGACACTATAATTACTATGTGATAACTAAGGAATTGTATGAGCAAGTAAAGGATGAAATACCAGGACATATAGGTGTATACATGGGAGATAGTTGCGTAAAAAGAGCTAAGAAACAAGACTTAACCATAGATGAAAAGATTTTAAAAGATTCACTAATTAGATCATTATATAGGGAAGCAGAAAAAGTTATAAAAAGTGAAAATCCTACAGTAGTTGAAAGATTGAAAAGACAAGCCAGCAGAGCCGAAAAAGAGGCCAAAGATTATAGACACAAATATTTTGACCTTATGAAGATTGGGCAAGAAAAATATGGGTTAAGATGGCATAAGGTTTAGTTCGCAGTACAACCAGAAAGGGAGAGGTTTATGCAAGAGGGTGCCAATCCTAACTGCCCTACATGTTGTGGCGAGGGAGAGGAATATAGATATTTTGCCAATCACAAAATAAAAGCTGTTACTTTTGAATGGCAATACTGCCAAGAGTGTTTCCCTAATAGCAGAGGTTATTGGCCCAGTGGTAATTGGGAAGAAATTAACAGCCTAAAATTTGAGCAACTTGAAAAAGAAGGATATCGGGATTTTACTGGATGTTAGTGCGTAACACAACTGTAGGGGGTGATAAAGATGTTGACAGTTAAGGAGTTAAAAGAGTTCATCAAAGATTTGTCTGACGATATAGAGGTTACCGTTGAATCAGTTATTGTTGATGGTGAAGGTTGGCTTTCTGCTGTTGATGATATTTCAACTATTGAGAATCCAATGCGTAAAAGGCTGTTAGTATTAAAACCTGTAGATGTTGCAGTGGAGTAGTGAACATTCCAACCATGATACGTACTGTCTAAATCTTACATAATAAGGAGTGTTTTGTTTAACTATTCTTCTAAATTCACCATATAACATTAGAAATGTGATGAATTTATAATAAGCCAAGGAAAATGAATGTTTAAAAGGTTTATTTTAGCCTCTAATTGCTTAGAGGTTATTTTTATTATCTTAGAAAAAATTCAACACATAACCAATTGGGAAAGGAAGGTTTAACATGGTTTTTTTAGCTCGAGTATTAACTGGGAAATATACGGTGGCCTCTTTATGATTAATTCTTTCATTCTAGAATATCAGAAGCAAGACCGGTCGCCTTTAACTGTGGCCGGGTATCAAACGGAGTTAGAAAAGTTTCAGCAGTGGTTATGGACCACTGTTAACGAACCTTTGGAACGGGCTACTGATATGGATGTTAAGGATTATAAACAATATCTCCTTACGGTGAAAAAGCAAAAACCATCTACAGTTAACCGGGGACTCAAGGTGTTGCGGAAATATTATTCCTGGGCAGTAATCCAGGGGCTGATACAGTATAATCCGGCAGCTAATGTAAAGTTAGTACGGGTCCAGCAAGCAGCTCCCAAATGGTTGGATCGGATCGATGCAGCTAGGCTCAAAAGGGCTGTGCTAAATGATGAGCATAATGCATTTAAACGTGCCAGAGATTATGCCATTCTTTTACTAATGTTGGGGGCCGGGCTCAGAGTTGCTGAAGTTGCCGCATTAGAACTAGCCGACATTATTATGTCGGAGAGAAAGGGTACAGTAATCGTAAGAAAGGGGAAGGGAAACAAGTATGCTGAGGTTCCCCTGAATAAAGATGTACGTCAAGCCTTGAATGAATATCTAGACATAAGGAAGACCGTTAAGTGCTCAGATAGTACGTTCTTATTTCTTGGAGAAAGGGGACCAATTAAGAAGAGAGCAATTCAGTTTCGAGTGGAAAAGTATGCTGGGAAGTCAAGTGTAAAAGCCAGTGCCCATCAATTGCGCCACACCTTTTGTAAAGAACTAATTAACCATGGGGAACCTTTGAATGTAGTAGCTCATTTATCAAGGCATTCTGATGTTAATACCACAATGAGGTATATAACCCCTTCGGAAAGTGAATTAAGTCATGCGGTGGAAAAAATTAGTGTTTTGGAGGATTAGGGGAGGCATAAGGGGGAGTCGAATATGGATAATATTGGTACAATTATTCAGTTTGGAACTAATGATGTAGGGATAAATTGTTTTTGTAAGAAGGTCATAGAGGAAGCACTCAGTCAAGGCTATCGGCTTATTGTAATAGACTCAAAGGTTGAGTATGTTAAAGAAAACGGGAAAGAGAGAACTAGCAACGTAAACCAGTTAACCAACAGGGAATTTGAGTTGCTGAAGCTAATTGCCAAGGGTATATCTAATAAAGCAATTGCTAAACAGCTTTTTATAAGTGAAAAAACGGTTAAAAATCATCTAACTAGTATCTACAGTAAGTTAGGAGTAACTAACCGTACTGAGGCTACATTATATGCAGTTAACAACTTGCATTTATAAAGAAAATTAGAAGAAAGAGGGGGAGACGGTTGGCTAAGTGTATTCTTTGTGGACAGGAGACCAAGGACAAACATCAAATGTGCCGGAGATGTGCAGAGGATATTAAAATTGTTCCTACTAAAAAGAAGGTACCAGCTGCATGATTGACTAATAAAAATAAGATTTGCTGCCGTCATGGCAGCTCTTTTATTTTTAGGAAGCTGTTCGACTTGGAGGCACCGATCAGCTGCGGAATTAGCCTCCACCATTGCCCCACCACTGGTGGGGTTCTTTTTTAAAGGTAATATCATGTCATGTGGTATGAAGGGGGAGAGGAGATGGGACGAAGGTACAGTAGAAAACGAAAACAACTCAGCAAGAAGAAAAGGTTTAATTTTCTATTTCCAAAGAGTGAAAAACAATGGTATGACAGCTATAGTCCTGGTAGGTGGATTATATCAGCTGAATTAAGAAGAGGGTGATGTTTATTTGAGACCAGTGTTGGTTGTAGGATTTGGTTTTGCCTTTTTCTGATTAACCAACAGGCAGTGCCAAGGAGATAGGCATTCACCACACTTAACTAAACCAAATTGCTAATCATGGGTTTTTGTTTTATGGGAGGGGGTGGTAAAAAAATGAAAAAAATCAGTCCTGTTATAATAACTACTCTTATATTACTCACTTGCTTCACTGGGACAAGCCTAGCAACAGAAGCAACAACCACTGGTCCTGAGATAGGCACTGGATTACCAACTGTAACATCGGAAGAATTTACTGATAAGATAGGCCGTATTGTGGCAGCAATCTACAAAGATGCTAAGGAAATATCCCCTATGCTAACTCTTGGTATCGTTACTGTTTGTGCGGTATTTAGTATTTTCTTTAAGGCCGCAAGAATAATGATCCTTTGGTCAGTGGCAAGCATGCTCCTAATCTTGTGGGGCCCCCAGTTTATTTCCCTAATTCAGAACTACGTAGCAAAATAGAGAGGTGGTCAAAATGAAAAAAGATAAAATATTAATATTGTTTTCAATAATGGCCATTTTAGCACTGGCAACACCCTGTTTTGCAGACCCGGCTAATCCAGATATAACAACTGGTTTAGGCAATGTCGATGCTAAAACATTAGCAGATAAGATACTTAAGATTTTTATAGGGATAGGTGCTCTATCAGGTGTTGTTGCCACAGCTATGCTAATTTTCCTTGGTTTTAAGTTGAAAGGCGGGGAAAATGCGAGGATGAAAGCGAAAGAGCATATATTGTACGTATTCATAGGTCTGGGAGTTGTTGCTCTATCCGTCGTATTCGTTGGCTTTGCTGCCTTCCTTATTAAAGGGGCCACCTAAACACATGAGGGAGTTTAGAGTGCCTTTTTCCACAAGAGAAGAAACCCCTTTTATTTTTGGTCTAACCATCAGGGAAATGGCTTGGATTGGAAGTGGCTTCCTTGTTGGTTTGGTTTTCTCATTTATCACTTTTATGATTATAGGGGCTAAACTTCAAAATATTATCCTAAGCCTACCAACCATTATTCCCTTTACCTTCCTCGGTCTTTTTTTGGCTAAGAAAAGGATTATAAAAGGGGATTATATCGAGACTATAGATAGGTACTGGTTTAAAAAAGCTAAGTACAAAATGAGGGCACATAAATATGTTAATTACCGAAAGATCATCTGATGAACCTAATCATCGTAGAGAGGAAGATTAATAGTGGTGATTATATATCAAAAAGAAAATATTATTTATTGCAGTTGTTATGAAACATCTAAAGAAGAGTTTCTAAGGGAAGTATTAAACCATTACGAAGAGTTTGATAATATTGCACCAGAAAAAATAAATATTGAGAAACAAACCATGTTTTATACAGAGGAGGCAATACCTGCAGATACCTTCAGCCCATTAACAGGTTTGGGCATTGTAATTCAAGACTACTGGGTAATAAAGCTATGAAAGAAATGACCCTCTTACTTGTCGTTTTTATTTTCATCCTTCTCTTACTGGGAGCTGCCATGGTGATGATATGGTATCTTAACCGGGGTAAGGATAAATCAGTACAAAATAGTATAGAATTTTCCCATGAATCAGAAGAAGTATTAGAGATAACTCATAAAAAACCAGATAAAAACTACCAACATATTAGCGAACTAATAAACACTGAAGTAGTAGAACCAGGGATATATTATACAGGGGGTAAATACCTGGGGTTAGCCCGTATTGAAGGCACTAATTTTTCTATCTTATCAGATGGGGAAATAGAAGCCAGAGAGGACATGCTAATAGCTATTCAGAACCAAATAAAATATCCCGTGCAGTACATTACCAGTACCATTGTAACGGATACTGACCGTGAAGTTGAAAAAATCCAATACCATGCAGGAAAGACAACCAATCATAAGGTATCTCTCTACTGCAAACAGTATATTATGGAACTAGAAAACATGAAACAAGAACGGCGTGCCATGGCTAAAGTCTCGTGGTTAGTAATTAGTGGTGATGATAAGTTAGGTGCCCCTGGGAACCCCGTGCAGAGAATAAAGGAACGGATGGCACTTTTACAAGAAACATTTAGGTCCCGGGCAGGTATTATCATGACACCTTTAACATCTACCGAAGAAGTTGTGGATGCCTTCCAGCAGATTATGCAACCAGAAAAACTGGTAAAACCCTCGGAAGTAGCAAGACTTTGTATGCATCCAATAAAATTTAATATTAAGGAAATTGCTGATATAGCAACCTAAACACCGGAATAAACCCGGTGTTTTTTCTTTTTAGGGGGTGATTTACATTAGTTTTTTAAAATCTTTATTTAGTAAAAATAAGCAACAACTCAAAAAACAAGCTCAACCAGTTTCCGACCTAGCTCAGATATTTTCCCCTGATAGGATAGATGAATACGAAGACCACATCAGGGTGGACGATATGTTTAGCCGTGTACTGGTAGTAGAGGCCCTGCCCGAATTTATTTGTTTTGGGTGGTTTGATGAAATAACCACGATAGCTGGTGTAACTGTTTCCGTAGCCTTACATCCCTACAATAAAAAAGAAGCCAATGACAGAATAACCCGTGAACAGGTTAATATTGGTGCTGATCTTAGGCTGGCAATAAAACACGGAGATACCACCCGTACAGGTGCATTAGAAACCAAATATGCTTTTTACTATAACTTTTTAACCGACCTGCAGTTAGGTAGAAATAACCTAGTTGCAGCGACTATTACTATAACCGTTACATCTCATAACTATCAAGAGTTGCTATACAAATGTGAGTTAATTAAAGATCGCCTAGGGGCTACAAAAGTGGTAACCATGTATCAGCGACAATTAGATGGTTTTACTCATAATATGCCATTTATAGGCAGTCTAAACGAATACCATGATGTAGACATTGCCAACGCCGCCTGTCTATCACCACTAATTTCTTCAGATTTCACTCACCCATCTGGCATTTACTTTGGAGTAAACCAAAGTGGTAGTCCTGTATTCTTAGACCTTTTTATAGGGGCACCAAGACTTTTTGGTCCCCATATGTTTCTGTGCGGCGGTACCCGTTCTGGTAAAAGTTATACAGTAAAAGGAATTACAGCCAGATCCATAGCCAATGGCATGTATACAGTTATTATTGATCCAGAGGGGGAATATCAGAAAATTGTAGAAGCCTTGGGTGGGGTAATAGTCCGATTTAAACCAAATATGGAATGTATGTTTAATATTTTTGATATTGAACCAGAAGAAGATGAGGATACAGGGAACAAATACCTTGATATTGCAGGTAAAGCCGAAGAAATTTGCCACTTGATAACTTCGTTAGTTGAGTCCCAGGCAAATGAAAAACTCTCCGCAGAAGAAAGGGCACTGGCTTCCAGAGCAGTTAGGGCCGAGTACCTTTCCCGTAACATTACCGAAGATCCAGAAAGTATCTACCAATCTGGCGGAAAAACCACTGGTGACGGCACAGTTTTCATTGGAAAAACCTATAAAGAAATGCCTACAATTTCTAGCTTTATTACAAGACTTGAGGAAATGGGAGCCCCTAAACTGGCTACCATGTTATATCCCTTCACCAAGGAAGGTGGTATGGGCTATTTCGATGGACAAGGTATTGGTAAATTCTATGATAACCAATTGGTAGTTTTTGATGTGTCTGGCCTTAAGACCGAATTTCAGCGTATGTATGCCATGTTCGTTATGACCTCCTGGGCGTGGGAAAAATTCGTTAAAAAGGATAAAAGCAAGAGAAAACGATTGCTAGTTGACGAAGCATGGTTAATGATGCGACATACCGACACAGCCAAGTTTTTATCTGACCTGGCCCGCAGAGGTGCAAAATATAATACTTCTCTCATGCTTGCATCCCAAAGTTTTAGGGAGTTTACCAGTGAGGAAGGAAAGGTTATCTTAGCCCAATGCAACACAAAATTTTTCCTTAAGATGCATCCAAACGATGCCAAGAGCCTTACAGAAATATTCCACCTGCCCGCCGAAACAGTAAAGCGTATAGAGAGCTTTAAGCAAGGAGAAGGCATCTTGCAGGCCAATATGGAGAGTGCCATTGTAAAGTTCAAGGGTTTTTCTTTTGAAGAAAGTTATCTCCGTTCAGATCCAGAAGCAGTATTGGCAACTGGCTAAGGAAGGAAGTGTATGCATTTTGTTATACAAAGATATTTTGCGACAAGCCATTGAAAACTCAGGCAAGACCTTAAAAAAAATTTCCCTAGAGTGTGAAAGACAGGGTGTGACTATCAGTGACAGCTACCTATCTAAATTGCAGAATGGAAAGAAAAACTCTTATCCCAGCGTTAAGATTGCCCGTAAGGAGTTGGTTGTATGATGGCCCCGTCTCATATGGCTGCAGCCGGTCTTATTGCCCACGCCGCCTTTAATCTTTCTCCTACAGCTGTCGGAATTGCTGTTATTGCTTCACTGGTACCTGATTTTGACACACCTAAAAGCACCCTAGGAAGAATATTTCCTTTTATCAGCTACCCATTATCACTGGCAGGGCATCGGTCCATAACACACTCCTTTGCAGGGGCAGCTTTATTAGCAATACCTATTGTTCTAGCACAAGGGTATTTAAGTATGAACCTATTAACCCCCTTTCTGATCGGCTACCTATCGCATTTACTGTTAGACATATTTACACCACAGGGTTGCCCATTACTTTGGCCAATACCCCTACACATAAAACTACCCTTAGTTGTAACCGGTGGTATTAGGGAAATCATATTCACCACCGTACTAATCGTTACTGCATTAACCACTGGGGCGTGGTAGTCTATGCATCCATCATTATTTACAACTGACCAATGGCAAATTATGATGTTCTGGTATGCCACCCTAACAACCCTATGCGGTGGTATATTGCTTTTAACGGTTGTTAAATCTGGATATAACTATATGACCTCAGCGTTAAATCCCGGTGTTAGGGTATCCTTTATTGAAGATGTACAGCGAATGTTTATGGCGATGCTCTTAATTGCCTTGGCCCCTGTATTCATTACCATCCTGTCAGATATTAACGATGGTTTTGTGTGGGTTTGCGGTAAACTCTTAAATCATTTTGTTTCAAACCCGGGGATAGAAAAAACTACCATGGAAAAGGCTGCCGGCATGTTTGAAACCATTATAGCTGCACCCTTTAACGCCATTATTAATATCTTTAACTTAATGTTTGGTTTAAAAAGTATTGATGACCTCATTTTTAATGGATTAACCAGTGTCTTTGGTAAAAATCCGCTGAGTAGCATAACTACAGGGAATGTCTTT
This sequence comes from Desulforamulus reducens MI-1, assembly GCF_000016165.1. Classification (GTDB taxonomy): domain Bacteria; phylum Bacillota; class Desulfotomaculia; order Desulfotomaculales; family Desulfotomaculaceae; genus Desulfotomaculum; species Desulfotomaculum reducens. Next base: position 990,258 of record NC_009253.1, read on the forward strand.
GCTGATGCATTTATAAACATGTCTATGGTTGCTTTTGATGTCTATTTTAATGCGGTATATACAATCCGAACATGGGTAATAACGGCATCACTGGTTGCTACCCCCATAATCGTGTGGGTATGGGTTTTCACTGGCGAACGACAGATATTGGAAATATGGATAGCTGAAATTATCCAAACTACCTTTATGCAATCAGCACATGCAATGTCTTTAGGGATTTTTATGAGTATAGCTGGTGGGGTAAGCAGCGTTACTGGTAAAGTGTTAGATGTTAGCTTTTTCCCTAGCCAACTTGTACAAATTGGGGTGTTTTTTGCCGGATTTGCCGGTTCATTTTGTGTCGCTGTAGTTATTGTAATGGGTATAAGATTGATATTGGCCAGCACAGAAAAGACGCGTGAAGAAGCAAAAGCAGGATTAGTTAAAGCCTTCATCGGCTTTATTATCCTTGGCCTTTGTGTAGTTATCGCTTCTTTCTTAGCAGTATTATTCTCTGGTAACTGGGGTTGATAACTTGGGTAAAAAGCAAAAAATAAAAATACTTCTTTTTCTGCTTACATCAATTCTATGTATTACTTCAACCGCCTGGGCTGAGACAGACACCATAGAGGATGGAACCGGAGGCAGCATAACTGTTTGGCAAACCTTTTTTATGCTGCTTACAGTGATACCTGTTAGTAAAATGCTGAGTTCCATCTTTATGAAACTGGTGGCTCGTGTGGGTACAGTGGATGAAGATAAATGGGCCATGGTTGGTCTGGGGGCTATTGGTGCTACCGTAGGTTTAATGAAAAAGGGTGGTATTGGTATGCTATCCAGGGGTATGTCCGGTGGTTACCCTCCTTCAGGATCAGGGGGGTATGCAACACCTGGTTCATTTAATCTTAATGGCAGTGGTGGCAATCCCGGCCAAACATCCATTAATAATACAACTGATGCTAGTCAGGCATCGGCAATGTCTCCAGGCATACCGGGGGTTACATTAACACCCATGGGTGGTGGAGGTTCAGCAACGGGAAATACCGCAAGGACGGGATCACCCCTTAATAATATATCCGCAGGTGGAACACCAGAGGTTGGCCAGCGAAGTTTAAATGATATACTTAATGTATCAGGACAAACCAGCTCTAAAGCCGCAGGTGTTATGGCGAAGGTAGGGGCCGCATCAGCTTTCCCAGTCCCGGGGGTGGCTCCTGTTACGGCAGGTATCTATGCAGGTACAACCAAAGGTGTCGTTGGGGGGTTGTCTACGTTAAATAATCTTAGGAAAGAAGTTAGCGCAAGGAACGAGCAAAACAAAATGGGTTTTGCTCATAATCTCAAGGCGATTACGGGTACTAATAACATGGTGGCAGCTACAACAAAAACAGCTTCTGCCTTAGCCCTATCACCATTGGGCAGTAGGGTTTCTACCTTTGGTACAGGGATGTTAGATAAAGGTTTTCAGAAAACCAGTAATATAGTGGAAAAAACAAGAAAAAAATAACCCATAAGCAAAGGAGAAGTAGTGGGCAATATGGAGAAGTACGTTCAAAAACTAACAGAAATGGACTATGCCTTGGATGAAACCGTTTATCTCAAAAGTGTTTAGACCTTGTTTATAACTAACCCCGGCTTAATGCCGGGGTTTTGGTTTTTCAGGGGGTAAAACATGAACACTGACCAAATAGAAAAAGAATCTCTAAAACAGGGTAAAAGATTAGCTAAATTCACCCTTAGGCTAGTATTAAAACTGCTTATGCCCTTCCTGCCATTAATCGTTATTATTCTTCTAATCTTCTTCATGCTCTCGATACTAATCGCAGGGGTTTACTCAGCCTTTCCCAATACGGATGAGGATAAAAATAAACCACCTATCTTGGCAGGGGTATTCGAGGATAAAGAAAAAGACAAAGAATTACAGGATAATTACTATAAACTCTGCGATAAATACAACGTCATAGACACCTGGGCGGTCAATGAAGATCCTATTGGACCGGAGAACGGTAGTATCTATGAAGCATCAGCTAATAGTCCTTTTTACCCAGGAGGAAAAGTGGAGCATGTTGGTGGGCTTAGAGACTCTAACGGTCAGGATAAAAAGTTAAGACTTCAATGGGGTCAAATACATGCGGCAACCCTGTATTACACCTATGCTAATGACCTACCACAAATAACCAAGGAACTGCAGGAAGAAACGGCCAAGGGCTTACACCCATACTTTTATTATAAAAAGTCTAAGGTAATCACAACTACTACGGACGAAGAGGGCAATACTGAAACTGAAATTACAGTCCAATACCTGTTAGTAGAAGCACAAACAATTCAGGGCCACTACCAGTATCATTACCAGTGGAAAACTCACCACTATGGAAAAACCACTGTGACCCTTGAAGAACTGCGGGATATTAATCAAATACTTCCTAACAGGTGGCAAAAATTAGAGGATTGGATGAAAGAGGAATATAACCTTAACGACAACCCGGAGGACTTAGTAATTGCCCGTACAGCAGTGTGGGAATCGGGTCAGGGGTTTGATGCCCGTACCGAGTGGTTGAACTGGCTTATAGATAACAGCCTTTCGGGCGAATATATTTCCCAGGCTATGATACCACCGGAATTAATACCTATGTTCAAAGAAGCCGAAGAGAAATTTGGTATCCCTTGGTGGTTTTTGGCTGCCATAGCCTATAAAGAATCCTCCTTTAATCCGCAGGCTGAAAACATAACTACTAAGTGCTACGGTTTAATGCAGGTTTCGCCAACTAACTGGCCGGTATATTCAACACAATTGGGGTTTGATCCAGACCATGATAAGGATAACCCACGGGCTCAGATTTTTGTCGGGGCTTATATGTTGGTTGAATTAGGGTTTAAAAATGTCGACTGGAAAGGGGATTGGAAAGAACAAACCCTGCCTATATTGACCTTTTACGGTGGTTTTGTAAAGGTACCCTCTAATAAGCCCTACAGCTCCACCCAAGAATGGTGCCGGGCGGAATACGCTTCTATAATATGGGGTTTTGCTGAAAAGTTTAATTTGAGAGGTGTTGTGTGGCCTACACCAGGTTATATGACTATTACTTCTCCCTTTGGTTGGAGAATCCATCCGATTTCAAAAGTTGAAAAGTTTCACCAAGGTATTGATATAGGGGCTCCAGCTTCGGCGTCTGTTGTGTCGGTTTCTAACGGGCGAGTTACCTTTGCGGGATGGCAAAATCCTAATGATACCAAAGCCGGTTGGGGCCAATATATTACTGTTAGGGACGAAAACCACCTATACCTTTATGCACACCTTAGTGCTATCTATGTAAAAACGGGTGATGAAGTAGATATAGGCGAAACAATAGGTGCAGTTGGAAGTACAGGATCTTCAACCGCAGCACATTTGCATTTTGAGGTGTGGGATTTGGCCCTAGGGGGAAGTTCGGGGAAACCTATTAACCCGTTACTAGTGTTAAGAAATTAACCGCCGTGTGGCGGTTTTTCTTTTATTGAGGTGAATTTCATGAGAATACTACTTGCAACCAGTATCACTGAACTAGATGACAGTTTAAAAATAATTTTTCGAAAAAACGGTATAGAAACGATAGGGGATTGCTATAGTGTGGAGGTGTTGGTTAAAGTTGCCCAAGAACTGGGTGTAAATACTGTTATTACTACCAGTCTTATGGGAGATCATGGGCTTTTACTGAAGGCTATTAAATCCCTTAAAGAGAATGGCATCAGGGTTATTATTCTCCCAGGGGATATTGACAATGAAGAAACCCGAAAATTTGTTGTTGAACTTGTTCCATATGGTGTATATGATTTTGTGTTTGACGATATAACCCCGGAAAAGGTTTTAGACAGCTTAATGAATCCTGCAGTTTTGGGAGATGTTCCGAGAAATCTTACCGAAGCAGCAATGTCAAAACAAAAGCTAGGTCAAAAATTGGAAACCCACGCAGAAATGGTTTCAGTTGTTGCAGAAAAACAAGAAGCGGCTAAACGAAAAGCCACTTTAACCAACCTTCTTAATTTATCTAAAAACAACAATAAACATAATAAAAATACAGAAAACACGAAAAAAAACGTAAGCGAAAATAAGGAACCAATTCCAAATAATAAAAAGAGCTTATCTCAATACTTATCAATCCCAAATATCAGATTTCTTCAAAAGAATAATAAAAAAGATAACGATATTAAACTGGAAACAGGATTTGCTAATACAAGAATATTAATCTCCGTCTGGAACCCATTGGGTACTATAAAATCTTTTACCGCACTTAATTTAGCCATTGCCAGTAAGAATTCTGGACTAATCAATTTTGATCTGACATGTCCAGAACTGGATTTTTGGTTTGGTATTAAGCAAACAAAAATACAGGAGGCTAATGAAAAAGATGCCGGGATATTAACCATGGGTGAATCTATGAATCCTGAATTAGTGCCCAAGATGCTACGGGAAATGAAGTGGGGGGTACGTTACTTACCAGCCGGCAACAAGATAGGGAATATTGGTACGCCAAACTACACCGATGGAATGAAACTTTTTAAGGAAATTATCCAAAAAGCTAAGGAAGAGGTACCAATACTAATTATCGATGCCGGTCGTAATTTTGAACACCCTGCTACTTTTGCGGCCCTATCGGAATCAGATATTATTCTAGTTCCGATATTTGGAACACCACAGGAATTGGGTATTATATCTCAACAACTAACTGAATTGAAAAGGGTTTACGTAGAAAAGCCTACGATTGAATTACTTTATGTAACTGAAGATACCCATAAAAAGACCCAACCAATTTGTGATCGAAGAATTGAAATAAACTTAACTCACAATGTGATCATCAACGCGTCAATGCAAAATATACCCCATTCTTTGGATGAAGGGAGAGATGCCTGGACAGGTTTGGTAAGAGAGTTAACTCTATCAGAAAGGAGGAGGAAGGAAATAAAATAGCTAAATTAAATAGGTGAACGCAACAGAGGAAATTAATTGAGGAATAGTTTAAAATGTGGTAAAATATACTTGAGGTGATGTTAAGTGACATACCAACCAAAGTATGATTTTACCAATGAATTAGTAAATCTGCTTTCTAAAATTGAGTATTATAGGGGTTTAGTAACCAGTAAAACATTACCACTGCATATCTCAGAAAAATTGAAGCAGAGAGCTAAGATTAAGAGTACTCACTATTCCACATATATCGAAGGTAACCCACTAACCATGCATCAGGTTGAGGAAATTATTGGCCGACGCCCGGATAAATCAGAAAGTTATCATACCCAAGAGGTACGGAACTACTGGCGGGCCTTATCATTTTTAAATAAAGCAAAACTTAAAAGACTTCCTATAACGGAAGAGTTTATCAAGAAGCTTCATCGAATTATTGAAGTCAGAGGCCCTGGCAGAAGAGGAAAAATGAGTGAATATCGTGGTGCAACACCCCCGGGTGTGCTCTTCTGTGTGAGAGATAGTGACACCGGTGCTGTGGAATATATTCCGCCCTATTGGGAGGAAGTGCCTGGTCTTATGAAAGATTTAGTGGATTGGATAAGGAAGGAAAAAACATTACCGGTGCCTATAAAAGCAGCCATTTCAGCCTATCAGTTTGTTACCATTCACCCGTTCGATGACGGTAATGGTAGGTTAGCCAGGGCCTTAGCTTTATATATTTTAATGATTAATGAATACGATCTAAATGGATATTTCACAGTGGAGGAGAATTACGCTAAAGACCTCCAAACTTACTACAACAGTCTACAAATGGGCTTACCAGTTTCGTATTATGAGGGTAGGAATAACTCCAATTTAACACCGTGGGTTACTTTCTTTTTATCAACAATGGCAGATTCGTTTGAGGATATTGCACAATCAGCAGTACGGCTGCATGAGGCTTCCGAGGGAAAATTACTAGAGCTTTCTAAAAGGGAAATTCAATTACTCCAACTAGCCCTAAGATTTGAGGGACGATCCCTTTCCCTAGAATTAATGGCAGAATGGTTTGTGGTTAGTAAACGTACAATACAGGAATGGGTTAAAGACTGGGTGGAAATTGGATTACTGGAACCCGCATCAGGTACTAAAAGAGTGACCTCCTATAAGTTAGGCGAAAGGTATCAGGATTTAAGGTTAAGTGATATTGATTAGTAAATTGTAACTCTTTCTCTGGTGCGATAAACAGGTATTATTACGCTGCTTTTCATGCTGTTAGGGCACTGCTTGCAACGAAGGAACTAGATTCAGCCAAGCATAGTGGGGTAATATCACTGTTCAACAGAGAATTTGTAAAGCTTGGGCTGATCACTAAAAGGTCTGGAAAGGTTTTGTCTACAGTCTTCCACCTGCGTTCAGATGCAGACTATGATGATTTTTCGGAATTTACTTTGGACCAGGTGGTTGAAATAAAAAAAGCAGTCCGTTTGCTGATCGATGAGATTAATATCTATCTAAGAAAGGAGATGGGGGATATATGAAAAAAATCGTAACAGGTATTATTACCTGCTGCCTTGCACTAGTCCTGACATCAGGTGCCCTGGCGGCTGATCAGAAAGAGCAGGTTGATGTATATGAGCAAAATAAGCTGCTTAAAAGTGTAGTCTTTGTTGTTGGTAAAAGCGAGTATTTTGTAAACAACCAAACCCCCGGCAAGAAAATGGATGCATCCCCTTACATTACCCAAGACCGAACCTTTGTACCGGTTCGTTATTTAGCAAATTCATTAGGTGTACCTGATGAAAAGATTGGCTTTGAAAATAATATGGTGGCACTAAACACCGAAAAAGTTGTAGCTAAGATGTACATCGGACAAAAGAAGATCATTGCAAATGATATTAGCATACCTATTGACGTGGCACCGGAACTTAAAAACGGTCGTACTTACTTGCCTGCTCGTTTTGTTGCAGAGGCACTTGGCTACCAGGTTGGTTTTGTCAACGGCATGGTAGTTTGCTACACCGGAGATATGCCGGATGTTTCTGCTATTGCTGCATATATCGGAAAGCCAACAACCCCGGTAGTTACCCCAAAAGGAGTAACTGATGTTAGTAAAATTGGTCAACCAGCGGCTAACTTCCCTTGGGCTAAGAATGAAAAATACTTGGATAATGGGATAAAAATTAAATATGAGGATTTGAAAAACGGTAATGTATATAAACTCGGGCATCATGGAGGAAACTACAAGGTTTTTGACATGACTGTAACTCCAGAGACAATTAAAGTAAAGCAAGAAGTTAACGAACCAATTGGCCTGGAAATATTCCTAATTGACGAAGATAACACCGTAAGACACAGGATGACCGGTTCCCCTAAAGAAGGTTGGTGTACCTATAAAGTTGTTGCTGAGTATCAAGACGATTATCTCAAAAATCCAAAGGCAGATATAAAAAAAGTTAAGTACATTGTTATCAATGGTGTGGATTTTATCGAAGTTGAAAATCCTCTATACGAAGGAGGTAAATAGAAAAAATGAAAAGGAATACTCCCCTTTTAGCTATCATGATGTTGGTAGCTTTTTTCTTTGCTTCTATTACCCCTGCCGCCTTAGCTGAAGAACCGCAGCAGGAACAGTTATTTCATCGCTTGATCATAAGTGGCTACTATGCTATGTACAAGGATGGTTCAGGTAATTGGGTAGCAGAGGAATTCCCTGGCCAGATCAATAAAGTAAGCCTTGGCCAAACACGAAACATGTTAATTGGTCAAATCCCTTGTCAGGTAAAGGCAAAAGGGAAGATTACCAGGGTAGAAGTTAAAACAATAGATACGATAACATCAGATATCTATAATGAAATGGAAGCTAATAAAACCACCTTTTGGAGACCCCTGTCCTATGATGGTTTTAATAAAATGTACTTACAGAAAAAATCCGGCCAAATCAACCCCGGTGTTATAATACTAAACGACCAGGGCGACGTAGAAGTAACAGCCAGGGTCTTACTCGGGCCTGATGGAAACCGGGTGCATGTAGCTCAAGAGCCTGACTTAGCTCAATACTATGCCAACGCCACCTGGGCCCCCCACTCATCAGCAGTGCTCTGGACAGTACCAGTGGTACTAGAGTGGTACGGGATACCGATAGTACAAGAGCTACCAGACTTCTCCACAAAATTTAAACAATCAAGTTTTACAGATATCACACCGGGGCAAAAAATAACTACCTCAGTAACCTACAGCCTCAATGCTGATCACCCGCAAGCAGAAACAGCAAAAATCTCTTTAAAACATATCATCAACGGTACAGCCTACACGGTTGAAAAACTAGATCAGGCTCAAGTCACACTTAACCCGGGTGAAGTAAAAACAGTTACATTTACAGTTACTGCAAGTGAAGTAGACAGTGAAATTGAATCAACCATCGAACCACTTAAAGGCATAGATAAAAACCCCGCAAACAACAAAGACAAAGCAGTAATATCAGTAATAAAACCACTACCCCCGGCTGGTAATGCAGACTTAACTTTCTCGGCAGTTAGTCAAAGCAAAAAAACTCCGCGCCCTGCTGGCACTGCTAAATGGACAGACTGGGTGACAACAACCGTCACTATTCCTAGGCCAACTCCTCCAAAAGGGACCCTGGATTGGTGGCAAGTAACAGATTGTAAAATTACCTATCCTAAGAAAAACCCTGAATTTGCCTTTGGTAATCCTGTGGAACCCAAAGGAACTGTAACAGCAGGAATGAGCTATAGCAGCGGACAGTTCAAACCCAGTGATTCAAAAACCACTGCAAGCATAACCTTCCAGGAAAACTGGAGCATGGCGGGAGCTAAGATATATAACATCCTCAAAGACGAACTTATGGCGGCTTCACCCAAGCACTATCCAATTTCGGTAACTTATCAAGTGAAATACAAATACACTTATACCGAGTGCGACGAGGAAGGTAACTGCCACAAATATTCCGACATTGGATATAACTCAAAAACCTTAAACGGTAACATACTGGTTAACGGCACCGGCGTTGACAGCAGGGGTGGTTGATACAAATGCTAAAACACATTAATAACGAACGGGGATTTATATCAGTAAAACTAATGGCATTCGGCATGATTTTTTGGATAGCAGTGGTCACAGTCTTTCTTTCCTTTTTCATCGCAGTTCAAACTAAGGGCACCATGACCTACGATTGGTTTGAAGAGGCACTGGGCACCGCAACCTTTGCAGCCAATATTGATGGAGATACTAGCAAGGTAGCATCTAATGAACCTTTGGCTATGAGCTACTTCATGAAATTCTTTGCCGATATGACCAACTGTACTGTCTCAGGCAATACATTAACACCAAAAACAAATGATTACCCAGGCCCGATAGAATTGACCGAGTTTAAAACCGTTTCACCCGGCGAATACATCCCCAATGGGACAGCAAAACAACCCGGATATCTTGCCACCATTCAAGTCCCTGTGTTTGGTGGCAATCTCCCCTTAATTGGCCCGCAGTATCTAACTATACCAATGAAGTCATTTCAGGTTGTTAAAAGTAGTGATATCTAAAGGCCTTCGTCAAAACACAAAACTATAAACAAAGAAAATCCCCTAAGAAGTATTTACTCTTTTAGGGGGTTTTCTTTAATTAACGGGGGAACATAAACAAAAAACAAAGTCCACGGGCGTTCCTCACCATATACTTTTGCCCTTTCCCAAGGTATGTTGACAGCTTCCCCGTAGCATTTAAGATGCTTAGGTTTTGCTTTGTGGAACCGATGTGCAAAATCGAAAGGCGTGTAGCCGTAAAATACATATGGGAAGGGAGTACGATTTCGATCAACTACGTTGAGTATATCTTGGATATCACCCAGCAGTTTTTTAGGGTTTTTTCTAGCTCTCAAGAGAAAATGAACCTCTATAAAGATAATTTTACTTGGTAATTGGTTAATTTGCAGAAACGGTTAAATGCCCCTTTGACTCCAAGAATGGTTTCTAAAAGTTTTAAACCAAATCTAGTTGAAGGAACCAATACTAGTTCAACACCAAATACCTGGCGTACTGTCAGAGACACTAGAAGAATAATCACGAAACCCGTAATTAAAGGGATTAAGGGGGAAAGATGGGGAATAAGGAAATAATAACAGACAGTGATAAAACCAGCAGAGATCAAACTTACCCAGAAATTTTTGAATCTATGAGAAGTAGAAAGACCTACCTGAAAGCCAAGCAAGGCCAAGGTATTAATAAACGAGATGGTGGAAATAACCAAATAAATAATAAAATAAAAAGTTTTTTTCATGATTGGCTAACCTTTATAATATGTTTTTTGACTGTTCCAATAATTAACTACATGTTAACTGCGATTATTATTTGCTTTATTGTGGATATTGCAATTAGACCTGAACGAGCAAACTTAGAAACATTAACTTTTTTCCAAAGAATATCCTATCCAATAATTCAGAAGAGCATTAAAAATATCATGCAATTAAGTAACTATCAGATTGTTTGCCTAGCTGTCTGGATAATGTCACCAACTTGTATTCAAATACTTATGGATGATAAATGGTTTTGGGTGAAAAAAATAGCTAAACAAGAGTCAATATTTACAGTTTGTATAGTATTTTTAATTATATCATGTTTGATTGTTTTCCCACCAATTGCATTCTTTTATATCCAATAACCCTCAGGAGATTAAATACTCCAGAGGGTTATTTTTTTATGGAGGTGATAATTTGGGTTTAGAGTTTGAAAGCAATGACTGGACTGAGCAAACAGAGACCCAGAAGGAAAAAATAATTCAGGACATAGCTACTCAATTGTCAAAACAGCATCCCCAATTGTTTAGTGGTAACTTGAAAGGTTTTGATCCGGCACCACTGGTTAGGCAAGCTGTCATAACCAGAAAAGATTTGGCTGCTGGGGAAACTGAGGAAGTTTATCAGGCAATCATGGGACAGATAACCGGTTACGGTCCCCTGGCTGAATTTTTCACCGGATCTGATGCATTAGAAGTAACAGAAGTAATGATTAACCCCACTGCCAATGGTAATAAAATATTTTACGGTAAACATGGTCGCCATTGGCCAACAACAAAGCAGTACTTCAAAGACGCTGAAGAAGTAACAAGGTTTTGCCAAAAGATTTGTGAGGATGCAGGTCGGCCATTCACTGTTGATTCACCAATAGTAGATGCCTGGATGAAAGATGGCTCCCGTATCGCTGTAATGGGCTTTAAAGCAAGCCCCCTTGGTACAGCGGCAACCATCCGTAAGTCTCCCCTAGTTAGGCCACCGATGAAACTTAGTAAGTTAGTGGAATATGAAATGCTGCCTGATTTTGCAGTTAAACTCATTGTGGACTTATTAGTAGGGGGTCAGGCAAACCTTGCATTTTGCGGTCGTACAGACTCTGGCAAAACAACCTTTATGAGGGCATGTGGAGAATTTATCAATCCTGAAGAACGGGTCATAGTGGCAGAAACCAGTTATGAGCTAGCCTTTCCACACTTGCCAAACTGCATAAATCTAGTGGAAGTTTCTTATGGCAATACCGTCGTTGTTGCCATGGTAGACCTTTGTAAAACCGTCAACAGGAATAACCCTGACCGAGCAATGGTAGGTGAGCTTAGAAGTTCAGAAATCGTTGCAGCGTCTCAAATAGCGGCCTCTACCTCAGGTGGGTTTTGGACAAGCCTTCACGCTGGTAATGTTTATGATCTGAGAGGCAGAATTCACGGCATGTTTTTTGAAGGTGGCATGAAGCTGGACAAAGAGTTTCTTGATGATAAAATTCGCTCCATGTTTAATTTCGTGATCTTCCTGGATAAAGACCGAAATAAGAAACGTACTCTTATGCAGATCGTCGAAGTAACTCCCGAAGGATATAATTCTGTAATAAGATTTGATACTGAAACCTACGCTAAAAGCCAAGGAAAAACAAGAAGATGGCTCTATGAAAACACCATCAGTCAAGATGGCCTGGCCAACCTAGCTTTCCGGGGTGCCAACATAACAGAAGACTACGAAAAGATAAAAAACAAATTCCTTTATGTAGGAGGAGAAAGTAATGCTTAAAATATTGCTTTTAATCTCCTTGTTTTTTCTTTTCTATAGTTGGACAGTGGGAAAATATCCAGAGATCAAAACAATAAAGCAATTCCTTATACGTATAGGACTACCCTTGATCATATCAATAAGTTTTTTTGTGCTATTCACCATGTTTTTTATGACTCCACTGTCAGGTGCACTTATGGCCGTTTTAGGCTGGCATCTTCCCGGCTGGTTGAGAGAAAAAAACGAATATAGAAAGCTCAAAAAACACCGTGATCAAGCAAAAAACTTTATTACCTCAGCCGGTGGCCTATACGGTGCTGGATTGGAAACTCCACAGGTATTAAAAGCTATTGCCCAAAGCTTCCCGGAGCCCTTTGCCTCTGAGTTTCAATCAATTTCTGCAAGGCGTGAATTAGATCCAACCACATCGGTGCCCAAGATGCTTATGGAGCTGGCAGATAAATATAATCTACCGGAAATGAAGGCTGAAGCTGCGGTTATTGCAGCCGCCAGCACCGCCGGGGGACCGGCTGCTGCAGCCAGGGGATCAAAGCGATTAGGAAAAGCTCTTAGACTCAGGGATGAACTTATCCAAGAAAGAATACAAGCCACCTATGAACCAAAAATTGCATCCATTTTTGTAATAACGATTATTGGCGTCGGACTATTGCTGGATGCCACCGCCTTTAGAGAATATTTCAAAGATGGGGGTCAACTGGCAATGTCATTTAGCTGCCTTATTTTTGTAGGACTAACACTAATAACAAGGAGGGCGTTAAAAGTCGATGATATTGAATAGTCAATCCATTAGGAAAGGAATGGTGGTATAGCTTGTGCAGATTGCATTAATAGCTGGTTTCTTTAGCTCAATCTTTGCTTTAATGTGTTTTGTTTTTCTTCCTTCGAAATATGGGGACAGCATCTTCGGTGTTACCGTAGAATCAGCCCAAAATAGACTTATGAATCTGCTAACACCAGAAGATATACAAGAAAAATTAGAGATCATTGACAAAGAACCCAAAAAAGTTCTCCTAAATGCCCTAACCTATGGCCTTTTATTTGGGCTTATTGGAACATTAGCCACCTTTAAAAAACTAGGTGGTTTATCTATTATGGTGGGGATTATATTAGCCCTCCTAGGTCTAGTTCTGGGTAGGATAGCTGCTGAACAGGAATATAGCAAATGGCAGGCCAAGGTTTTTGAGGGGGTACCAACCCTAGTAAACTTCTTTCCAGCTTTTTTAGAGGTGCCTGGAATAACACCCAGGGAAGCACTGGCTTTGACACTACCATTTCTGTCAGAACCCCTTAAATCAGAAATGTGGTCAGCACTAGACGTTATCCAAAGGGAAGGTAAAGCCAAAAAGGCCATGAATAACTTTGCAAAAAGATTGAAGCATCCTTGTATTGATGCATTAGCAATAAGACTAGCTTCAGCCTGGGATGCCAAGGTTACACCGGATCTATTCGATGATTTAATGGATCAAATTGAACACCTTAAAAGGGAAGCAGCCAGCAAGAAAACTGCCGTAAATACAGCCTTTCTTGCCTTGGTGGGTGTAATAGGCTGCGTTGCATTATTATCTGAATTTGGCTTACCAGCCTATAAATTCATAACCAGTAAGTTCATTGGATTTTAGAGGGGTGAGGTGATGAAAGGTTTTGTATATTTAATTTTCACTATCTTTCTTGTAGCCGTAGGAATCTGGTTAGTTTGGTCTGTGAGAGGATTATTTTACTTTAATTAGTTGAAAGGGGTAAAAAGAATTGATTAAAAGAATGAAAAGAGTCGCCGTTAAAAAGATGGTTAAAGTTTATGCAAAACTTAACAACGAAAAGGGTTCCCTAGATATATTCACCACAAAACTAGGCCTCGCAGTTGTAACTGTACTTATCATCGTTGGTCTTATGGTATTTGGGCCTAAATCATTCACTGAAATGTTTCAGTGGTTTACTGCAACCATGCAGTCACGGTTTAACTTCTAAAAGGGATGATGAACATTGCTTGATAGTATTATAGCTAAATTTGGGGCTATATTTTTTATTATCCTCACAGTAATATGTGGTGCCCTAGCCTTTGATATGATGACCAGATGGTTCATGGTGCAAAATCAAGCCCAATTTATAGCTAAATCTATGGGGAAGTATGGTGGATATACCACCTCGGCGGATCAATCCCTACAGGAATTTGCCAGTGAACTCAAAGCAAACAATAGTAACCTTAACGTTCAAGTTTCGGCAACCTCCTCTGTACACTGGGGAACGGTGGTAACTAGTAAGATAACCTATACCTATCGCTTTGCCATAGGAAGTTATATGCCGGGGTTTAACGTTCCCCTTACCGGCAAAGGAAGATCAGTAAGCACCTACCTTGAGGGCTTGTATAGTGTGTCATATACGAGCCCTTCTTATTAAGGAGTTTTCAGTATGGGTACAAAGGGCAGAGATATTGCTATCTGGGGTATCTATTTTACCCTTCCCCTGGCTTTAGTAATGGTAAAACTAGGCTATGACACTCTGGCCAGGGGTGTTTATCTTCTCGCTTTGGTTAGTGGGATATGGTTGCTATACTTTCAATTTATCACAGTACCAATAGCAATTAGAAAAAGTCGTAGTTCGGGCTTAAAAAGGGTGGTAGTATTACCGATTGTTCGACCATGGGCCAACTGGATGATAAAGCAGCATATGAATGCCGATTATAAAAAGGCTTATGAGATCCATATAATTAGCAAACCGACTAACCTTTGGGAATTCGTGGCTGCATTAGAAGCTGACCTACGAATTATCGATGCAAAATATAAGGATTGTCTGTTTCTTTGGGAAACATCCGCACCGGTACCAAGTAATTTCAGAAAACTAATTAAACGCCACATTAAAGTTGGCAGTGCATTTTGGCAAAAAAGTGGCTGGCCAATTCCACGGCCACCTTTTGTTTCAAGACAACTAAAAAGAGGCCAAGTCAGAAGTGGGGCTTTGGTTTGGAAAGGAGAGTAAGGATTGGACAGAAAAAAAGGCATAATCATATCCCTGATTTTATCCTTGGTCTTTACGGGGGCAGTTATATTTAGTTCAAACACCAAATATGCTGCTGCAACCAAAACAGTGGAAGTAGCAGCAGTCAACCAATATATCCCGGCTGGTAAGAAAATTACTAAAGATGATATAAAAATGGATCGGGTTCCAGAAAAAATGGCTATCAATCTGGTGCAAAAGGCTGATGATGTAGTAGGTAAAACAATCCTAGTATCTCTTGTTAAAGACCAATATATTTGGAAGAAGGCTATTGCTCAGGGAGAAGCAAAGAAAGAGGGATATATACAAGTATTTATACCAACTGACCTGCCAAGTTCAGCCTGTGTAATTGCCGGTGAGGTGGTAGATATTTATTTAGTTTCCAAAGGGGGGATAGAATCAAACAGTGGCCTAATCTACAAAGGAGCCAGGGTGCTAAACTCACTTGATCAAAGTGGTAATGAAATTGACCCGGCAAGGAAGAATGAAGTCTCACAAATGGCCGTTAACGGAAGTAAAGTACCAGTGACTGTTGGAGTAGAGGTTCCGGAAATCGTGGCACCGGTAATTGTTCAGGCTTGCAGTAAGAAGGAAATATACCTAGTGAAGTCAAACAAACTCCCCAAAGAGTAGAGTAATCGACAAAATTTACTGGACGACAATGGTAAAATGTCAATAAAGAGGAAGAAGGGAAAAGAATGAGGAGTACTATAATGAAGGTTGGTATATTTGGTGTTATACTCGGTTCGATTACTTTTTACGCTGCTATGGTAATAGGAAAGACATTAGATAAAGCAACTTATTTTAGTTACTAAATAACGATATAGAGCTTTTGAAATGGCCTCTGCCTTCTAAGGTAGAGGCTCTTTCTTTTTAAATTTTAGAAGCAAAACTACGAGGGAGGGAAAAAATGTATTGTCTAATAGCTACGGAAAAGCCATCACAGCTTAATGAACCAAACCCTGCAAATATGATAATAAACAACCTATTAAAGCTACCGCAATTTCATGGATGGCATTTTGAAGTCTGTAATGACGGCAACGAATTATTAAGGTCACAGAGTAACCCTGATGTTATCGTAGTTAGCCGGTTTCTAACAGGGGAAAACATTGAGGTTTTAATCAAAAATTTACCATTAAAGTATCCTTCTTCACGGATAGTCCTGTTGGCCGGAGTGCTAAACGAGACAACCAAAGCCTTTATTAAGATGTGTGTAGGCTACGGGCTTACGAATATCGTCACTGGCAAATTACCAGGTGACCGGCCGTACACCTTGCCGGTGGCCTTAACGGAAGACAAAGAACCGGTCAAGACCATTGATCCGAGTTGGTTTGATTCTCCCATAGATAGCCCAGGGGAAGAACCTGACCAAGAAGAATCTTCCAAAGAAGAGGAACCTCAGTTAGATAACACACTATCCGAAATAGTTTTGGACATAATAAAACAACCTTCAAAAGCCTCCGGGCAGCCTAAAGCAAAAAGGGTGATCAAACTTAAAGCAAGGACGGTTATAGCAAACCAGCACGAAATTCCAGTCGTTGAGCAACATCGACAACAACAACCTTATTATGGATACAATAACACTCGTCGAAAAGGTGTGTTTTGCGTTACATCAGCTAATAAGGGTGGGGTTGGCAAAACAACAACCGCAGTAACATCAGCCATTGCATTGGCTGATGCAGGGGTTAAAGTATGTCTATGTGACTTTGACCTAGGGGCACCAGATATAAGTGCTTTCTTCGATTTGAACAAAGGTAGAGGTATTGAATATTTAGCCGGAAAACCAATTAGACAAAACTATATTGAAGAAATCATTGTAAATGTTAGAAAAAACCTAGATATCTTACCTGGTCCCATGAATCAAACTATGCCTGTGTTTGAACCAGGCCAGTTAAGTGAATTAGTAAATATGCTATTAACCATGTACCCAGTAGTAATTGGGGACACGTCACCAGAATTTTGGACCAAACCCTGGTATGATGAGATATTTGAAAGAGCAGACAGGGTTTTCTCGGTAGTAGATCAAAGTAAATTTTCCGAACATGAGACAAAAACCTATGCACCAAAACTAACACTAATGGGAGTTTCCCCAGAAAAGATTCGGATTATTTTAAATAAGTTCAGTCCTAAACTCCACAATGCCAGCGTCGTTGAAAAATGCTTTTGCGCTGGATTTAAAAAAGGTGTGCCTGCGAAAATGAAGCCCAAAATTTCAGTTACTATTCCAGAAGATTGGAATAACCACGTTGTAGCCGGATATAAAGGTCAAGTAGTGGGCCTGGATAACGTATATAGCCAGTGGCACAACCTGGCCAAGGAAATTGCTGAATTAGCTGGATATGGCTATAACCATGCACCCGAAAACAAAAAAGAAAACCCCCTTAAATCGCTTCTGGGAAGATTTAAAAAATGACCTGGTACATCGTTTTTACCTTTACACTGGCCTGTGCAGTGACGGATTATAGAAAATACTTAATCTACGATAAAATCACCCTCCCAGCCATGGCCACGGGGTTGCTCTTTCACATCACCCCTTGGGGATTCGGAAATAAATATGCTCTGGTAGGTATTTTATTTGGCTTCATAATTGGCTACTTAGGAGCAATATTTGGCGGTGGAGGGGGCGATGCCAAACTATTAATGGCCATTGGTGCTTGGCAGGGGTTTTATAATCTTATCCTGATCATATTTATTGCTTTATGGTCAGCCCTTGTCTATTTTGCAATTCTGCACCTATATTACTTCATAAAAAAACAACCTGCACCAAAGGTTATTCCCTTTGGTGTGTGTTTTTTTATAGGGGTGGTTACACAAAAACTAATTGAGGTGGTGTTGTGAGTATAAAGGAAAAAATACTTCGCATGGCGGCATATTACGATGCAGAAACCATTGCTAACTCCTTACGGGTACCCATAGAGACAGTGGAAGATATATTGGACGGCAAGGCAGAGATAACGGTACAAACAGAACAGTTTGCACAGGCACAGGTATTACAAGTAAATACATCACGGACGGCCCACCGGCAAAAAGTAATCGTTGTTTGCCGAGGAAAGGGTGGAGTTGGTGCAACGGCAGTTGCCATGCATTTAGGACGCCAAATTAGTGAAAGGGTATCAACATTACTAATTGATTTAAACATTGATAACGGTGGCAGTGATCTAACATACTATCTGAACCTTCCATCATACCCTCACCTGGGAATCGCCAAAAACAATCTCCTGGAGGGAATAATTCAATATCAGAAGGACCTTAACATAATAGCTCCACCAATGTCAAAAAAGGAACTGGGGGGTTTCACTGCGGAGGATGTACAAAAGCTAATATTCCAGGCCAGGCAGGAATTTGATGCTATTATCATTGATCTGCCAAATAGATTGGATGATATTACCAAGGAAGCATTAAGCTGTGCCAATACTTTAGTCATGATAATGGGTGCTTTTAGACAAGAGATCTTTAGACTGGCGCATTTATCCGAGTCATATGTCACCAAAGACAAGTATCTGGTGATAAACAACTGTGCATTGGATGCTAACACTGCTGTAGAGATATTACAAGCCCATAAATCAGTGGTTATTCCATACGATGACGAGTTGGAAAATTCTTTTGAAAACCAACAATTCCTTTCTAAAAAGTCCGGCTTTAGTATGGGTGTAGAAAGCCTAAAGGAACTAATATATGAAGAAATTCCAAAGAAAGGTGGTTTAAAAGGATGGCTAACAAGGTGGTAATTAGCTAATGACTAACCTATTCAGGAAAATACCAATTAAATACATTAAGCACTTCTTTATAATGCTCATAGTTATTGCAGTTACGATCCCTGCAACAAAATATCAAAGGGAGTGGGTTGCAAATAACCAGGAGACCATTAGCCTTCCTGTACCTGCCCACGTAATTTATGCAGGTCATGTTATTACACCGGGGGATATAACAATACGTAAATTTTTAAAGGCTGCCCAGGAGCCAACATCTATCCAAGATACTACCGAAATTACCGGCAGAGTGGCTGCAAGTGACCTCTATCCAATGGAACAAATTAGGGCAGACAAACTAGTGCCACCTGAAAATATACTCAATACAGGTGAAGCCTATGTTTCGATTAAGGCAGATTCCCTGGAACAAATACTTGGTGGCCAGATTCAGCCAAACATGCAAGTGGATGTCTACCATGTGGTAGACCTAGAGAATGCGCCAGTATTATTAGCAAAGAGTGCTATTGTATCTGGAATAGTAGGGGCTTCGGGTAGCGTCACCCCAACACAAAACGATCCGCCAGTACCAAAATGGGTTTTATTGAAAGTCAAGGAAACTGAATGTGCAAACTTCACTAGACCAGTTATGGGAGGCAAGGTGTTTTTAAGTCAAACAGGATATATGTCTACCAACGTGAGTCAACCAACAACTCAAACCTCTCCGCAAGATCAAGTACAACAATAAGTAGCAGGTAAAAGGTGGTGCTTAACTAATGGGGTTTTTAACCAAAAAACAAGAACAAATCACAGAAATCAATGTAGGTCTGGTATCCTACGAAAAAGCAAAGGATTTGATAAGACAATTTATTGCTACTCCTGAACACTATGAAAATGATAACGAAAAAGCAAAGGTAAAAAAACTAGAACTTGAAAGTATGAAGGGTGAAAAGAAGGCTAAACAAGAGTTAATTGACTACCTGGTTGAAACAATGATCAGATATAAGTTTGAAATTGAGGGGATGATTCTTCATGAAGCTGCTATAGAGATATACAAAGAGACCTGGGGGTTGGGAATCATAGAGGATATTTATCATGACCCTGAAGTTGATGAGGTTGAAGTAAATGGTATTCATAATATATACTCCATCCGCAGAGGCAGGTACTGCAGAGAAAACGTAATTTTTAATTCAGAACAAGAGCTAATGGCCTTGATGGGTAGAATATTTGTCGACTACTGTGCTGTTAACGAAGGCAACCCTGTTGGAAGAACTGTTCGGGTAGATGGGACCAGAGTATTAGCCACTGTTCCCCCTTTTACCAATACAATCACCCTTACAATGAGAAAGCACAATACATTTATTTACTCAAAGGATACCTTGACCCAGGTTGGAACTTTAGATCCCAGAATATATGATGCCCTAGCCCTATTTAACAGGGGATTACTAAATATTCTTTATTCCGGCCCCACCAATGGTGGCAAAACCACTATGTTGAGACATTTTTTTAGATATAGTCCTCCCGATATCAGGACCGTACTGTTAGAACCAAGACATGAGCTAAAGCTACAAGAAAACTACCCCGAATGGAATATTATTGAGTTTCAGGAACTCCCCCAGCAACGATTAACTCTATTGCAAGCCTTTGAAACAGCACTGCAAGTAACTCCGGTAAGGATCATAACCGGTGAGATCCTGGGTGGTAGGGAAGGCCCAGAGGCAATTAAATCAGGAAACCGGGGGCATACAGGAAATCTATCAACTATCCACGCAGAGACAGTAGAAGACGCCATTTTAGAACTGACCAACATTCTTGTGGAAGAAGGTAGATCCCAAAGTATTACGAAGGAACAAGCCATGGAAAGGGTATGTAGGGCATTTGATGTAATTGTCCAGATATTCGTCCCACCTCAATCAGGAGTAAAAAAAGTGGTCGCTGTTGGAGAACCAAAATTTGTTGATGGAACTGTAAAAGTTATTAACTATTTTGAATGGCAGCCATCTGAGGAAGATTTCCTAAAGGGTTACTGGCAATACCCTAATCCTTTATCAGAAAGATTAATTAAAAAGCTGCATCGAAATGGTGTTCCAGCGGAGGAATTAAAAAGGGTGGGGCTTATATGGTAGAAATCTTTTCTATCCTAAAAGCTCAGTTTCTTGACCACCATATATCACTTATACTTATGGGAATCACAATATTAGGGATAGGATTGTTTACGTACAGTGCTTCCCACATATTCTTGGATTTCATTGAAAAAATATGTGGTCATCTGGTAAGGAAATATAAAAAAGCCAATAGAAAAAGCAATATTTCGCCAAGGTTAGTAGCAATTATCCAATCAAAGCATCAGTCTACCGTTACAAAAGCTAAAACAGTATCGGATTCGTTTAGGTGGCTTATACCTGAAATTTTATTGACCTCAGTAAAAGCCTTAATAGTATTTTCAATTGTGGCAGTGTTAGGTTTAATGATTGGTACCTTATGGCTAAAAAATATCGGTGCAGCAATCATATTGGCTTTTCTTTGTATACTACTACCTGGTCAGTATTTAAGTCGTCAGGATCTGCGAAAGCAAGAAAAATATATCAGCCAGTTCCCAATTGTAGTGAGAACTTTTCTAGTGGCCCTGGAGCAAAAAGGAAATGCCCGTTCTGCCATCTCATATGTGGCCGAACGGGCACCTGAACCATCAAAATCACTCTTCCAAACAATACTTCTTAAAATTGATAGTGGTTTTGAACCAAAATTAGCTTTGAAAGAAATCACTAAAGAAATAAAGGTATCACACGCTCATTTATTTGAACAGTTGCTAGCAGATGCCTATTATCAGGGTACAACATTGATTCCTCAGTTTACCCGTTTGGCGGGCCAGGTAGATGCTATGAATGAACTTATATTGGAAAATGCCCAGACAACTCACGCTGGGAGAATACAAAATTTTATAATGCATTTCTTGGTAGTGATACTAGCAGTAATGCTAGTTAGGGTACTCCCTGAATCAGAGAAATATTTAACCCAGGAAATTGGTGGCAGGACTATCGTGCTGCTCACCTTTTTGTCGGTGTTGATTGGGATTATCTTTGACAGGATGATGTCAAAAGTTGATGCCTAAGGGGGGTGACAAATATTTATTCAAAAATTAATATCCCAGAAATACCAACAGATTGGTTTCTTTCTACCATAGTTGGCTTAGGGGTTGGAATTATCACAGCATATACCTTATATGCTGTATTTCTTTTATTTCAAAGGTTAGTCGCAAGGATACAGCATAAACAGAGCATAAAGAAAGCAAGTCGGTTTTCAAAACTAAACCCAATTGAACACCTTAAATTAAAGGGACAGGTTAAAAAGAGCAACAAAGAGCAGAAAGAAATCTTGTTTGTAACCATTGGTTCGGGTTTGTTCTTAGCAATTACTTTACCGGGGATAACCGGCAAGCTCCTAGGCTTCCCTTTTGGGATTTTGCTAGGGGCAATTGGATATTTAAGGTACACAAAAATAATGAGAGAAAGGAGATATGGACAAAAACTTAAGGAAGCTATTTTACTTTACGACTCATTAATGATCTATATGGAAAGGGGTGATAACCTACAACAGGCATTAGAAAGGTCTTTGCCACTATTAAAACTACTAAAAACACCTGTGGAAAAATGCCTTAAAAAATATCCTTATAATCCAATTGAAGCCATTGCAGAAATGGAAAAGAATATGAACTTTGACGAAGCAGGGATCCTTATTTCTATTCTTTTACAATTACAAAACAATAATCAAGGAGCACATGTCGGTGGCCCTGAAGCGGTGCGGCTTGAAAACCTAAGAAAATCACTTTTGAGAACCAATATTAAATTAAGACCTATGTTTCAACAGTTTCAGCTTTATTTACCTCTTTTCTGTGGCTTTTCCTTAATTGCGTACTGCTATTACCGGCATTACAAAGAACAAATGGGCTCCCTAAATCCCTTGGATTTAATAAAATAAGGAGGAAAAATAAATGAGGAAAACAATAAAAAATTTTGTAAATCAAGTTAAAGAGTTTTGGAAAGATGACCGTGGTACCGGTGCTGACACCCATACAACTAATTTTTTGTATATAGTTGGTGGTATTGCTATTACATCTTTGATCATAGGGGCTTTAGGTGTAATCATCTCAAATAAAACAGACGGTATATCCTCTGATATAAAATCCTTTAAGGTTACTGTTCCAAGCGCTACTAATGGTGCTGGTACTCTAACTAATGCTGCACCAGCCTCTGGTAATTCCACAGTAAACGGCATTACTTTTAATAAATAGAAGGAGTTATGGCCATGTTTAAGACTATTAAAGCCCTTTGGGATGATGATAGTGGCAGTGGTTTAAATAACATTAACACGGAATTAATGATGATCGTATTTGGAGTGGCCATTGTTTCTTTTGTGTTGGCAGGGGTGTTTATCTCAGTTTCTGGGCTAGGAACATCTGTTGGTAATAGTATAAAGATGGTAGCACCGTAGGCACAGTAGCAAGGGGTTGATCCGATTATCTTTCGGATTAACCCCTTTTATATTTTAGGAGGTGTTTTATATTTTAAAAATTATTTTTATAACAATTTTATGCCTGGGTGGGGTTATTAAGGATATTAAAACTATGCTTATACCAAAATGGGTGACAACAACCTTGTTTATTACAGGCGTAGGGATACATTCATATAAACTAGGTTTTTCAGGAGCCATTAACTCCTTGGCAGGGGCATTGTCCTTTGCCATCTTTGTTTTTATCTTATGCCGCCTACCTGGACTTATTAATCCCAACGCCATTAAAAGACTTGGTGGCGGAGACTATAAACTTGCCTTAGGTTGTGGAGCTTGGGTAGGCCAAGAGAATGTATGGATACTAATGGCCATCTATACATATCTTTATGCCCTCATCAAAATAGTACAGTATTTACTTTCGATCAAAAGATCCGGTGGAAGAATCATTGGAAATTTAGTAGCAGATTTAAAAGCTGAGGTCTATGGTTATGGGACACCCCACCGAGAGGCCTTTGCACCTTACTTGGCTGCCCCCTTTCTACTAACCATGTATGCATTGGAATTTTACAACTGGAGGTGGTTCTGATGTTAATTACCTTAAAAAAATGTTTAAAAAATCAAAAAGGGGTTCACAGCCTTATTGTTATTCTGATGGAACTTGCTTTGGTAGTAGCAGTGGTTGGTTTCATAGTCTACAATAACCTGGAACCTGATACTGGTGATACTCACCAAAAATTTGTTAACAAAACCAAAGATATTATTGAAAGTGGGTATTAATTATGGGTAATTTCATAGCCACACTTATAGTAATATCCATTCTTTTATTCCCTTTGGTACAACAGTCAGATGACTATGTACTGCAAGCTAAACACCAAATAGCCACACACATCATGCACAGATATCTTGACCGCATGAGAATAGAAGGTAGGCTATCTACGGGCGACGAAAATGAAATAAAAAGCAAGCTAAATAATGTTAATTGTAAAATTGACTCGGATACCAACACATACATTAATGCCAATGCAAAAGAAAGATTATTGCAACCTAGAATACTGAGGGGAACCGAAACTATAGACAGTGAATTAACTTTGGAAATAAAATGTCGTCCAGAACCTCAGCCATTTAAACCAAGAAGTTTAGTTGGTGGCACATCTACACCGGTTTATATCAAGGTGGGAGGCAAAGAATTAAGTGAAAGGATTGATCCGTAATGAGAGGGGCAGTTGGCCCCTTGTTTATACACTGATAGTTTTCCCTTTAATGATGCTCCTTTGGGTATCTAATAACACTCAAATACATTCAACTACCGCCAGTGATCTTGATATACAGCCTGCCTTAGCATTGGCTGCCAGGTCTGCCGCTGGTCAGGTTGTACCGGTAAGTAACGCTTCCAACAACCCCCGTGTCCATGCAGATAATGCTCATAGCACATTCAAGAAAATTCTAGCCAAAAACCTTGGGCTAGATGAAGTAACACTTAACCCTTTGCCAGGTTCCAACATTAAACGTCCAGATTATACCTTTGTGGTCTACAATGTGGACGAAACTTTTAACATTGATGGAGCTAATGGTGGCAAGGTGTATAAATTTCAAAACGGTATATTAAATACATTTACCTTTTCACCTACTGGAACGTCATATTTATTTGGGGTAGATAACGCTAACATAAGTCCTGGGGTAGCTGGCACATTAAAATGTAAGATGGATTCCCCCGGGGTAGTGGTATCTATGAGTGCGGAACTTAATCGGGTAATGGGTAAAGACCCGATTATTGTGAACCGTTGGGCTGCTGCTAAATTAGTAAAGGTAAATTAACAGAGAGGAGTGACCTATATAAATAACTACATTAATCAGCAAATTGAAAAGATGCTTCTTATACTTGGAACAGTGTTAGCAGGAGTTGCGGCTGCCGTTCCACTGACATCTACAGCACTGTTTAGTACAGATACTTGGTGGCATTTGGCTACCGGTAAATGGATCTGGGAGAACAAAGCAATACCCAGAAATGACCCTTTCTCCTGGAGTCTCCCAGGTGCAGACTGGACAGCCCATGAGTGGTTGTTTGAATTGTTACTATACCCTTTTTCTGGAACTACCTATGGGGTAATTATATTTTGTGCTGTGCCAGTAATAGCAAATATATTTTTGTTTTGGAAACTTGTCAAAAGAACTAAACCTCTAATGACTGGTCTGATACTTGCAGTTTCCGCAACGATGCTATACCCAGGGCTAACGGCTAGACCTCAGCTATATGATTACTTGTTTTTCACACTAATGATTTATCTTTATAAAGAAAATAAATGGCTTTATACTATACCAGTAGTAATACTGGTTTGGGCCAATATGCATAGTGCAGTCTTACTTGGTGTTGGTTTAACCATTTTTTTCTTAGTTCTTAGTTTGATACCATCCTTCAGGGTTGGATTGATAGTCCATGAACCTATTGGGGACAGGAACACCTACTTCAAAATAGCTGTTATTTCAATTTTGGCCTCCCTATGCACCCCCTGGGGCTATAACCTATACGGATATGTTTGGCACACCATTAGTGATGATATCTTTGCTAAATATATAACAGAATGGATGTCCCCACCGTTGGGGATTCCTTTAATAAAATATACAACAATTGCTGTAGCCACCCTAGTTCTGGGTGGCATATCTATTTATAGCAGGTCGGTTAATCTATATACTGTTCTACTATGCGGAGGGTTGTTTTATTTAACCCTTTCTGGTTTTAGATACTATACACTATTAGGAATTGCTTTAACTACTCTCCTGGGGGAAATATGGGCATCTGATAGGCAAAATAACCGGGGATTAGCTGCCATAGGTGTGACACTAGGAATATTAATTGGTACATTGGTTGGAGGTATTCCTAAAGATTATGAGCAAGTAGCAATGAGGGAAAATTATCCTGTAGCAGCCGTAAATCATTTAGGCCAACGAACCCTTAATCCTTACGATTGGGGTGGTTACTTGATATTCCAAGGACAAAAAGTTTTTATAGATGGCAGGGCAGATATTTACCGTTTTGAAGGGGACGTATTTCAAGATTCAATGGAGGTTTTGAGTAAATTAGATATCCAGAAAATGATTGATAAGTACCATCCAGATTCCATTCTTTGCCGTAAGGAATCTTTAATGACCAAATACCTGGCCCTGTTGCCTGGGTGGGTTAAGACTTATGAAGATAATGTGGCTGTGGTATACAAGGCTCGCTAGAATGGCGGGCTTTTTATTTTTTGAGGTGATTTATTTGGAACTTTATGAAGGAGAAGGGTGGTACTTTAAGGCAAGAGAAAAATTTTTACGGGGAAATTTAACGGACGTAAAACCTACCACAAATGTCTTAGATGTTGGCTGTGGCAATGGTCTAGTGAACCATGTACTTAAACACTGTAATGTAACAGGGATTGATAGCCATCCCCGGTATGAAGGAGCCATAACTGCCGCGGCAACTGCTATACCGTTTAGTAACTCAACCTTTGATGCTGTTACTTGCTTCGATGTGCTAGAACACATTGAGGATCACGAAAAGGCTATTAATGAAATCGCCAGGGTTTTAAAACCAGGGGGAAGGGGTTACTTCTCGGTGCCATTATACCCCCAACTTTGGTCAAAACACGATGAGCTTACTGGACATGTCAGGCGATATAGAACTGGGGAACTTTACCCTTTGTTAAATAGGTCTGGATTAAAGGTGTTGAAAAAACAGTATTTTATTTGCTCTCTATTGCCCCTGGTCTTCGTAATAAGGTTATTTTTTCCTAGTCAAAAGGTAAGTTCTACCGTAAAGGCTAGACCTGCGTTAGAGAAACTATTGTTATGTCTATGCCAGTTTGACTTATATTTACGTTTACCCTTTGGGCTTACTGAGTTTATTGAAGTTAGAAAGGAGGATGGAGATTGCTAAGTATAATTATACCCGCCTACAATGAAGAATCCCGAATCGGAACACCCCTAAAAGAATTTAGGTCATTGTGGGGAGATGCCGAATTAATTGTTGTTTCGGATGGTTCTACGGATAGAACTATAGAGGTAGTCAAAAAAATATGGCCCGAGGCTAAGGTTATCGAAATTCAAAATAACATAGGTAAAGGATTTGCTGTTCGCCAGGGCGTTAAGGAAGCCACTGGTGATATTATTTGTATCATGGATGCGGATGGGGCAGCTCCACCTGACGAGTTTAGGAAACTGCAACAGGCTTTAACGCACTGTGATATTGCCATTGGGTGTCGTCCTACTTCAGGAAGAACTTTTATAAGAAACCTAGTTGGCAAGTGTTACGGCCTTATTGTTCGTTTTACCACTGGTCTCAAAGTAAAGGATACCCAGTGTGGTTTTAAAGTATTTAAAAAAGATTGTGCTAAGGAAATTTTTAATGCCTGTCGAGTTGATGGCTTTGGAATTGATGTGGAATCATTACTCTTAGCACAGCATTTTGGCTATAAGGTGACTGAGGTTCCTATTAACTGGCGAGAAATTCCCGGGTCAAAGGTTAATCTTGTTAAAGACTCTTGGCGTATGTTTTGGGAGTTGTTCAAGGCAATTAATACTGTGAAAAGAGGGATGGAAGATGGTCGGATTGGGTTATCTGCTTCTGTCTCTGCTGGCCATAATTAGCTGGAAGACAGGGTTTTCTACTTCGTGTGGTAGTAATGTATGCAAACAATTGGCGGTTGGTTTTTTTGCCCGTCCATGGATACTATGGGGAGCTTTTTATTATGCTACGGCCGGTATTTTAACCCTTACATTTAGAAAAAATTTCTCAGTAGCAGCCTTCCTTTCAACCGGTACAATCTTTCATATGACACTTACCTATTACGTTTACCAAGCTGAAAAATCTATTTGTCCTAGTTGCTTGTTGTTTTTAATCGCTGGCTTAATTTTGACACTGATGTATGTATTCAAGGATTTCTCACGATGGGATCCAAAATTCTTACCAGGAGCTGGGTTAGGGCTTCTTATCGTTTCAGTTATACTATTAACCTTAGGCTATAACAACACAGGGGCTCAAAGCCAGCCAGCCTTTGCCGAAACAAAGAAAACACAACCTGAAGAGACAATAACTATTACTGTAAACAAACCGTCATCCGAAACAAGCAAAAAACAAGAGACAATACCAGGTGAGCCAGAGCCATTATCTTTTGGATCACAGGTAGAAGTAAAAACTAAACACGGGGAGGCATTAAAAATTGACTTAAATAAAAAAACTGCTCTATTAGTAGCCTGGTGGTGCCCCCATTGTGATTATGCCCTGAAAAATATCAGTAAGTACTATTCCAATGATAGACCCTATATTGTGTTTTGTTATAATGACGGGGACCAAAGGGATTTTATTGAAAAGAAGCTTAAATCGGCTAATTTAACTGATGCTGAGTATTATATTCTTGAAGGTGATCCGCCGGTTGATGGAGTGCCAACAATGGTTTGGTGGGAAAAAGGCAAACTTAAGCAAGGCCGTGCTTTTGAGGTTAGTTCTTCAGTGCAAAAACTAATAGGTCGGGCTGAGATAAGAATTGGTAAAGGGAATGGTGCAATAAACGCAGCCCTTTCAGGCGAAGCCATAAATGGTAAAGAAATACCCCCAGGCGGGGTATTTTCTTTTAATGAGACTGTAGGGGAAAGAACAGTCGAACGTGGTTATGTCGCAGCAAGACAAATCATAAGTACACCGGAAGGTTATGATTATGCAGATGGCATTGGCGGTGGTATTTGCAGGACTTCAACAGTGCTTCATAAAGCCGTGATGGCAGCAGGATTATTAGAGGTTGAACATCATTCCCATAGCCTGCCGGTGGATTATGAAGAAGATACAGCAGTGGCCTGGGGTGGCTGGGACTACAAATTTAGAAACATTCTTTCCGTTCCGGTAACGATAAAATGTCAAAAGATAAATGAGAATTTGGTGGTGGAGCTATGGCAGAACTAAAAAGACTTATAATACTCCTTGTTATTGCTGCATTATTTACCGGTTGTAATAAGGAATCAAACCAAGATGTTGTTGGAGTGGTTAATAAGTACATTGAATATTCCTCTGCATTACAATGGGAACAAACTGAGCAATTACTGACGGGGGAGGCTTTGTTGGAAACCAGAGTTAATAAAGACAAAGTGAAAATACCCGAAAGAGTCCTGAGTAAAAAGGAAGAGGTAAATTATTTAACTAATGAAGTAGCCACAGTTACTTTAGATACAACAAAAGAAAACGATCGAATAACCTATAAATTTTACCTAAAAAAAGTACAAGACAACTGGCTAATATTTAAGGTTGAATACGGTGACTATTTGCACGACAGTCTAAAGCCAGGGCACTTACCAAAAAGTGTAGAAGCCCAACTTATGACCTATATCGAACTATCTAAAACGGAAAAGGATAAGCGTAACAGTCAATTTCTAGCAGGTCCTTTACTGCGGGCAAGTATGAAACAGTTAACTCTTCGTGGGGCTGCCGCCGGTGGGCAAAGCGAAGCACCCATAAAAGAAAAAGTAAAAGAGATAAAATGCTTAGGATTGACTAAAGATTATGCCATGGTCGAGGTATTGTCTGAAGTTACTAATGGCGAAAATGATCAGGGATATACAATGACTGCCATCTACCACTTGATAGATGTAAATGGAATTTGGAAAATATGCCGCCTGGATGTAGTTAAGATGATGGGGTGAGACCCTTATGAAAAATAAAACCGTATTGTTGTTTTTTTTAGTGTTTTTATTAACGCTAACGCCCCGGGCCGAAGCCCTTACCTTATTAAACGAGGGGTTTAATGATCTAAACATGGTTGATGCTGGCAAGACATCGGCACTAGTAGATACAACAAATCACTGGGTTCAACTGCCAAGTGGTAGTTTAACTAACGCCATAGCAATGCTTGGCGAAGATGTCGAAGGTTATGCTATAGCTGGATCAGATGGTATTAGTGTCTATGAACGAAACGATGCAACGGGAACTATAGCTAAAAACCCGGCCTTTTCATGCCCTTGGACTACCACAGCCACCGGAGTTTCAGTCCGAGAAGATACGCTAGGTATCTGGGCTATTTCCCCCAATTCACTGGCTTATTACAAAGCCAGTGCTACGGGTACTAGTGATGATCCGAATCTCAAAACCTCCGGGCTGGTTGATGTTTTATCGGTTGCGGCATACAGGAAAAGTGATAAAGCTTTGGTTCTGCAGAAAACCTCAGATAATAAGGCCCAGATAACTTTATACGAGGCCACGTCTAGTTTGAGTCAGATTAAAAGTTTTAATCCAAACATCCTTGATCCGGTAAGTATCTCAATGATAGATGATTCACCAGACTTTCGCCTTAACACTAAAACAACAAGTTATTACTTTATCTACGATGACGCTACTGGGAAATATGTGGAAGATACAACTAAAAAAATCTCTTCCCTAATAGATGTTATTTCGGCTAGTAGTGACCAAACTGGTAATGCTTTTCTGACTAGAAGTAGTTTAGATTACTACATAAACGATGATGTAGGTGATGCTAGTAAGGTTAATGTGCTAAGTCCTGGAGGTATTAGTAACCCAGTGGCTGCAGCCTTACGCCCAGGATCCTTTGACCAAGCAATGGTTGACTTAAATGGTCAGTTATATTACTGGATATATGATGATGCTACCGGAAAAATGGTTAGGGATTCTTCGATGGAATTATCGGGAATACCAATCAATAAAGGATACTCCCATCTGGCTGAATACTGGTCGAAGGTCATTACATCGGCTACCAGTTATTGTTCGGTGTTGCTTACTGCTAATAGTACCATGCCGCCGAACACTTCAATTAAATGGTACATTTCAAGTAACGGAGGTGCCACATTCGTCGAAGTGACCCCAGGGGTGAGTTCTTCAGTAACATTAGGTAATAAGTTTATTGTGAAAGCAATCCTAGATACGATAGACAACAACATAACCCCACGGATATTACCAACTGTAAAGCTTGAGGTTAATAATCCGCCCGGACCACCGATATTGCCACCATATGGAGCTTGTTTTACAACCTCAACACCAAAAATAACATGGACCTTTAATGACCCAGACCCCGGAGACACACAAAGCAGTTTCCAAGTTGAAATTGCAAGAGAATCAGATCTAAGTGTTTTTCTTGATAGTGGCCAGCTTATAGGCAGCCAATCTGAATACAAAGTGCCAACAAGTAATATTCCTAACAATCCTGGACCATTATGGAAATCCGGGGAATACAGGTATAAATATCGGGTAAAAGTCTGGGACCAAAATGGGGCTGAATCCCCTTGGTCAAATTGGGGATCTTTTTGTGTAATAACCCTTGAACGGCCCAGGATAGCACAAATAACATCTGCTCCAGCCAGTCAGGTAAAGCCTGATCCAGCTAACCCGACGACACACCTTATGATCAACCAAGGCATGACAAAAGAACAACTGCCGAAAGTAAAAGCCGGTTCTAAGGTCACTCTTTTGGTAGATGCTATTGGACCTTTTAACTCATTAAGCACATTATTTCCATATGGTACAGGGCTAAATGCTTCAGTTATAACCAATAGCCTAAATCCAAGTGGAAGTAAAACCAATAGATACACTATTGACTTTTGGACTGATCCAAACCTATATAAATGTCCCTCTGGTACCCTAGTGACTATGTTGTTAGGGGCTTCGAGTGCTGTAGGAAATGTTCAGTTAAATGCACCTCCTTATGCAGAAGGTGTTGTTGTTACCCAGGGAAGTATTTATGAAGATTGGCTAGTGGTCTTACAGGGAAGAGATTAGTCTCATTAAGCCACTTTTTCTTGTTAGAACATAAAAAACTAACAAGAAAGGTGGCCCGATTGATGCTCAATTATCTAGTGGACCAAATATTAGGAATATGCGGCACTAATGCGGAAGGACAAGATGATGTTGAAAAACAGCTTCGAGAATTACTGAATGGTTATGTAATAAAAAAAGCTTCACCTGATAGCAATCTGGCAGATGCTAACCAAAAACTTAACATGTTTTTATTGTCCAAAAAAATGGAGGGGCTTAGCGAAAAAACAATTGATAAATATCGCAAAACTATCCTGGACTTTGCAAAATACGTTAACAAACCTCTTAAAAGAATTACCACTGCCGACATTCGCACTTGGTTATCCAACCGGGATATAAAAATAAGTACTGTCCGGTACCGTCTGGCGGTGTTGAGAAGTTTTTATAATTACCTGTTAGCTGAAGAAATAGTTGCTGTTGACCCGACAAGAAGAATAAAGTCGCCAAAACTTGAAAAGCGTATTCCAAAGGCCCTAAATAATGATGAACTGGAGGTCTTAAGAGAAGGTTGCAATACTTTACGTGAAAAGGCACTTCTAGAAATCTTTTATGCAACAGGTTGCCGTATTGGGGAGGTGTTCGGGGCGAATAAAATAGATATAAATTGGCAAGAGCGGAGTTTGGTAGTATTGGGCAAAGGGAACAAAGAAAGGATCGTTTTTATCGGGGCTAGAGCAGCACACTCATTAAAGAAATATCTCAATAGTCGGCAAGACAATGAAGATGCCTTATTTGTTACAGAAAAAGGGAAAATCCAAAGGTTATCCGTACGTTCCATTCAACTGATATTTAAAAAAATTGCTAATCGGGTTGTTATCCACAAAAACATATACCCACATATTTTTAGACATACCTTAGCAACTGCATTACTAAACCACGGTGCTAGGCTTGAAGACGTTCAGGACCTGCTAGGGCATACAAATCCTAGCACTACTCAGATTTATTGTAAAGTTTCACCAGAGAGAAAGAAGTTAGCATACAATCAGCATTTTGTTAACTAGTTAGAGCGATGAATAGTTTTGGAGGACCGAGGCGGTTTTGCCTCGGTTTTTCTTATAAGGCAATTTTTCGGTATACGAATATTATACAAAGAGGGTGGTTTGAAATTAATAGTACGCTCTTTCTTTTGATATTGGCCCCAATGTTACTGGTACTACCTATTTGCATATTATTATTTTTATTAAAGTAAATTCAGTTTTAGTTCAACAGTAAATCTTGCAGGATACGAATATATCCTGCAACATTGGCTACGGATTCGGAACCGCCGCCGTAGGCACCGGAGTACCAAGAATTAGCTGAGGCCTCCCATGCCCGGTCATGGGTTGCTGATAAACTTTTACCGTTACTCCATGGTCCATTTGCTAATGCGTTCCATGCATTCCAAGCATTTACGTTGGCGGCATCCGCAGAGTTTTTTGCTGAGATGACATTATTGTTCATATTACTCATTTCAGTAAAATCCATCGAAAATTTGCCCCAACCAACTGTCACTGTATAGAGATTTGCTGCCCAAGATTCCTTGTTTTTTACATACACCTGCGTGATGTTGTCATAAGGTGTAACCGAAAACTCTTTTGCGGTTACACCTGCATTTGTTACACTGTAAGATTGCCAAATATTATTATTATAAAGTTTTAGATCAAACGGCCCATAATCACGACAAGATACTTTAAGATAATATATTTGTGCACCTTGAAACGGGGGAGTCAGAGTAACATATTTTTCACTGTTTGTTTGACCGTATTCTGGAGCATCAAGCCAGTATTCAGGTGTTGTTTGAATCTGTGTGTTATCCACGGTATAGCCATATGATATGTTAGGTAAGATTAAGATACATAATATTATAGATACAATTATTGTTTTAATATTGCCAAACATCTTAATTCACTTCCTTAACTATAAATTTAGGGGTTTCTTTTTGGATGAATGATAGTCAATTATCCATATATAGTCACCTCTTTCTTTGTATTCTTTATAAAACTTAATAACTTATTTAATATAAAACCTCTCGCATTTTTGCAAGAGGTTTTTATGATTAATTTTTAGAAAGGAGGTCAAGAATAGTGTAATAGTCATTAAACTTTATTATTAATTTTAAAGACATGGAGGTTGACTGAATAAAAAAATGAGGTGATACAATTGAAAAAATACGCATTAGTATTACTAATTGCAATAGCTTGTTTGCTAAATAATATTAATATTGCTTCTGCAGATATTATAACTTCAACAGTGTCATTAAAACGCACTGGCGTTAGTGCTGGGGATACTGCTGTGAGTTCATACTCTAGGGGGATGGTAGCTTATATTGAACATGCTCAAGCAGCTTATTTTTTGTATATACTAAATCATAAACCATATGCAATAGATAATCACCCTTTACATTTTTCTGTTGCTGACAATAACTATATAAATGGGACAATGACATTAGAAGTAAGAAGAAACGATATAAACGGTCCACTTGAGTATGTTGAAACTAAAAGTTTTGCCGGTGATAAATATTACGAGTACCTTTATTTTGATATACCAGTATTAAACCCCTTTTTAGTATCGGGGGAACGTCTATATTATGTAATAAACAACCAAACCAATTGTAGATTAAGATATTATTTCTACCCCACCAATGATTGGAAAGTATTGATTCAACTATATGATCAAATTAACGCTGATATTTTAAGAGAGGCATTAGCTGCAAAGAACAATGCTGAAAAAGCTCGACAATTTGCTGAATGGGCAAACAATAATGCAGACCTTGCCCGACAATATGCAGGTTGGGCAAATGGCAATGCAGAGACAGCAAAAAACAACATCCTATGGGGCACTGACAACGGCGGCAAATCCCTAGGGGCAACATTTGACCGAGCTTGGGAAGGTGCTAATAATTCTTACTACAATGGAACCTACGGCGGTTCCTCCGAAAGTGTAGCCAATGTTGCAGGATATATTCGTAACACGCAACTTCCTGGATTAGAGACCAAGATGAACAACCTTCAGGTAGCCGTGACAAATATCCAAAACAGCGATACTATACCCCCTACTTTTGATGTACAAACAGTATCCGGTGCCCGGGCCACCTCAGCATCCTCAATTCAGGCGATAGTAACCGTTACCGACAACCGCCCAGGGCCATATACCTACAGCATAAGTGGTGGAAGTTATAGCACATTACCATCGGATGGCCGCATTTCCTTGCCAGTTTCTAGTTCAGGCAATAACTCGATTACAGTTAGTGTAAAAGACGTGGCAGGAAATATTGGTACCAAGACTATAGTGATCAGGAAGTTATAATATAACATGATAAAAAACGATAACAATTATTAATCCCCACCGATGTAACACGGTGGGGATGTTTTTTATATATACGGAGGTGATAGGTTGAATCAGATGGTTCTAAACCGGGCGATAGAACTTATTAAACCTTGCCCGGGATTGTTTGATCATGCACAGGATGTTGCAAGGCTTGTATTTAATGTAGCCGGTACACTTGGACTCGATACATCAACTTTAAAGACAGCGGCTTTGGTCCATGATGTTGGTAAATGTACTTGGCCAAAGGAACTTCATATAAGATATCCTTTGCAACCAGAAGATCTTAAAATTATCCGTACCCACCCAGTTATTGGAGAGAAAATTCTTTGTGATCTATGGCCGGATATACCAAAGAAAATACGTGAATTAGTCCGGTGGCATCATGAACGTCCCGGAGGCCTAGGATATCCTGATCAGCTTCATAACCCATCAATAGAGGTTTTAGTTTTAGCATCCTGTGACGTGTTTTCAGCAATAACCTCTGATCGACCTTATAGAGTAGGCACTTTCCCGATTAGTGAAGCATTAATGGAAGTGGCTAAATTTGCCCCACCGCAGATTGTGGCTGCCTTAGCAGATGCCGTATTAAAACGGTGTGTAAATTATTAACTCATCCTAAATAAAGTTATCAAGGAGGAAGATATGCTATGTCAAAAGTAGTTGCTATTGATTTTGGGTACAGAGAAATTAAGGGAGTCAATTCCGAAGGATTAGAAATTAAATTTCCCACCGCCATGGCACCCTATGTAAAACACCCAACAGCCGAAGGATTGGAAGAGGTTGTTACCGTCACTAAACCTGGGTATGAACCAGAAATGTATTTCTATGGACAAAAAGCCTTGGATGAAACAGGTGTTGGTTTTACCAACGACCGGGATAAACATCTCCACTCCGGGCACGACATTCTGATGTTAGCGGCCGCAAGAAAATTAGGCTATGAAAACGGAGATACCTTAGTCGTTGGGGTGCCCATTAGCTATGCTGATCAAAGAGAGGCCCTCAAGACCCAACTGGAACGCCTGCATGGTGATGTAAGCGTAGATGGTGGAAAGCCAAAACGGATTTCTTTTAATGACGTCCTGGTGCTGCGCCAAGGAATTGTGGTCTTTGGCCTGATCCCTGATTTACCTAATGGGACACTCATCTCTTTTGACATCGGTGAACATACCACCGATGTGAGTACAGTCAAATTTAAAAATGGTGTAATCGAACCCAATCCCAGTAAATGCTTTTCACTGGAATATGGGTATTCAAAGGTAGTTGAAGCTATTCAAAAGGAGTTTCAATCTAAAGCTGGGTCCCCGGTCTCTGGGGAGCAGGCCAGGGCCATCGCGGAAGAAGGTTATGTGATTTATAAGCTAAAGAAACTTGATATGACACTAGAAGTCCTAAGGGCTAAAGAAGAAATTGCAAAAAATATCGTAAAAGATGCTAAGAAACGATTAGGTGAGATCGCTGACTTTGCTGCTGGTTTCTACTTGTGCGGTGGCGGTGCTGATGTATTACCTCTAAAGGAACTATTGCCAGGTGCAGTTATTGTAGATAACCCCCAGACCGCCAATGCCAGAGCCTATTTACAGTTGGCTATGAGTGAATGAGCCAATAATGTTGAGGGAACCTTGCCCGGATCATGCCCGGGCGAGGGGTTAAAAAAACGTCCGGCCAATGTCCGAACATAACCCCAAAAAGGAAAAAATATTGCCCGGAACATGCCCGGACACTGGTTAATAATAGTGTTTTCTGTCCCGGATTGCGTCCGAACATAAGACAAAAAACGTCCGTACATTGTCCGATTCTACTATTTTATACCCGGACATTGTACGGACACTGGATAAATTTAGAAAACCTGTCCGGCAAGTGTCCGGGCATATAACAAGATTAAGAAAATGTTGCCCGGACAAGCTCCGGGTCTTTTGATTGGGGTGATATGATGGCAAAATCAAGGCCAGGGCGGAGAGTGGAATTTCGGTTACCAGAGGATCATCCTTTTTTTACAGTGGTGCCGTTAGGGGAACGGCAAGATTGGCTGGCAGAGAAAATTACGGCTGCTCTGGAAACGGAGAGCGTTAAAGTAAAAACAGACCCTGATAAAACAATTCAGAGAATCGAAGAAAAAATTGATCAAATTCTAGGTGTAATGGCGTCTGGTATTTCAATCAGTGGCCAAACCCCTACAGAACAACCAAAACAAGAGGAACCCATTGAAGAAAAACCAAAACCTGCCGTTAAAAATCCACGGGCCTTGTTGGACTTTTAGTACTGATATGGGGAGGTTCCAATGGCTGATAATATTTTTCATGGTGTAAGTGAAGAAAGATTTATTAAAAGAGAGAGGCGTCCCCGGCGTGAACTAGATATGCCGCAACTCAGGTTTCATCATATGGACACATGGGTTCCTGTTTTGGGCTTGGAAGTGTTTGCGGCTTGGTTGAAAATGTATACCCTATGTGATCGTAAGACTTATCCCAAAGACAATGTGGTTCAGCATAAACCATTACTAAAAATGGCGGTTGAATTTGGTTGTGGCAAAGATAAAGCTCTGGCAATACTAAAAAAATTATTCGAGTATGGCCTGATAGATATAATCCAAGCAAGAAACTCAAAAGGAGGCGTGAAAAACCACTATTACTGGTATGACATTCCCATTTATGCAAATACAACCTATTGTGAATTAAAAAAGTGTCGATCTTGGGATGAAACAGCATGGGAAGGCAAACAGTTGATAGAAATTCGTCTAGCTAAACAAGAACAACAAAAAAAGCTAGCGGAAGAACAGACGGAAGAAATCCCACTAACTTTGGAGGAAAAAAACCAATCTAAAAACCAGATTGGTTATCAATCTGAAAAACCGATTGGAAACCAATCTAAAAATCAGATTGGTTCTGAAGAATATCCAATCGGAAAATCAGATTGGGAACCAATCGGAAAATCCGCCTATAGTAATAATATAAATATAAGTATTGATAAAGAGGATAAGAAGAAAGAAGAAGAAGGGGTAAAATCCGAATTCGAAGAGTTAGAAATAAACTACCAAAAATCACTAGAGAAACTTGATGCTGAATATTTTGAGGCAAGGCGTAAAGTATTTGGTTCAGAAGATGAAGAACTAGCACTAAATATCTTGGAAAATGACTATTCTAGTCTACGTTCTAAATTTGATTATGAATATCAACAAGCTAAAAAAGAAATTATTATAAATCAACAGCTTAGTGAGCTAGATAGTGGAACTCGCGAGGCGGTGAAATTGTTCTACGAAACCGTTGATGAAGACCCAGAAATAATTCCTTTTATTCAAAAATGGGTAAAAGAAACATCCACAGAGACTGTTATTTATTGCATCAATAGGATGCTTGAGCAAGATGATATCGGAAATGTGATTATGTGGTTAGATAAAGCAGTGCAAAATCCAGAAAAATATCCAAAGAAAATTGAATATAGCAAAAGCATCAAAAAGATAAGCAGTCTCAGGAGGTCGATGTATAGTTAGTTGACTGGGAGGGGGAAAAAACTTGAAAACTTTAGTAATTACTGAAAAACCGTCTGTAGGGAAAGACATAGCCTCTGTTTTAGGCAGATTTGAAAGCAAGGACGGGTACCTGGAAAACGAAAAATATATCGTTTCTTGGGCCTTTGGACACCTAGTGGAATTAGCAGACCCATCTGTATATGATCCTGTATTTAAAAAATGGGATTTAGCAACACTGCCAATAATCCCTGATAGTTTCAAGCTGGTTGAAATTGCTGGTTCATCTGCTAAACAGCTTAGGACACTGAAAAAGCTACTAAACTCAGCAGAAGTATCCCAGGTGGTTAACGGCTGCGATGCTGGCCGCGAAGGTGAGAGCATCTTCCGTAGGATTTACCATTTTTGCGGTTGTCGAAAACCAATCAAGCGACTTTGGTTATCGGAAACAACCCCAGCAGCAGTAAAGGCCGCATTCAAAGCACTACGGGAGGGCCAAGAATATAATAATCTAGCAGCAGCTGCTGAGGCCCGTGGACAAGCAGACTGGTTAGTTGGGCTTAATGGTACTCGGGCCTTCACGGTACGGCATGGTACAGTACTCTCAGTGGGGCGAGTTCAAACACCGACACTAAACCTGATCGTATCACGGGAAAGGGAGATTAATAATTTTGTACCGGTGCCGTATTGGGAAGTTTGGGGCACCTTCCAAACGGATAACGGCATGTACAAAGGGAAATGGTTCCGGGAAAAAGAGGACCGGTTGCCTAACAGGGAAGCAGCCCTCAACTTAACAACTAAATTATCTTCTGAGGCAAAGGGGCAGGTAATTTCTTTGGAGCAGAAAGAAGCCAAAGAACTACCGTCCTTTTTGTTTAACTTGAATGATCTGCAGAAGGAGGGCAACCGGCGGTATGGTTTTACAGCACAACAGGTCTTGGATATTGCCCAATCACTTTATGAAAAACACAAGCTGCTGACTTATCCCAGGACTGACAGCAGGCATTTGTCCAACGCCATGATATCAACATTACCTGAACGCTTGGCTACTCTAAAGAATGCACCTAAGTATGCAGAGTTAATCCCAGACACACTACCTGGATTAAGTAAACGCTACGTGGATGATGGCAAAATTACAGACCACCATGCCATTATTCCCACAGCAGTTGATCCGTCAAAGGCTCAGTTAAGTGATCAGGAAAAGAAAATATATGACTTAGTGGTCCGGCGTTTTCTTAGTATTTTCTACCCAGAGGCCCGGTATGCTGTGACCGAAGTATTCACAGAAACTGCAGGTGAGCTATTCAAGTCGAGGGGACGGGTAGAACTGGCAGCCGGTTGGAAAATGGTGTGGCGTGGATCTGACCAAGAAACAGCAGAAGAGGGAAACGGGGATGATCCTGAAGATCAAGCCTTACCGCCTTTAACCCAGGGGAAATCAGTGGATGTCAGTAAAGTTGAAATCTTAGAAAAACAGACTAAACCACCTAAACGGTTTACGGAAGCGACCATACTGGCGGCCATGGAGAGTGCCGGTAAGTTTGTTGAGGACAAAGAAATGGCTGAGGTGTTAAAACAAACTGGTGGCATTGGAACCCCGGCCACCAGGGCTGCCATCATCGAACGTTTGATTAAAGTTGGATACGTGGCCAGGGATAAAAAATCCTTGGTACCCACAGCCAAGGGTCAGATACTAATTGATCTGGTGCCAAAGCAACTAAAATCGGTGGAATTAACTGCTTCCTGGGAGGATGGGCTGCGGAGGGTAGAAGAAGGTCAACAAAACGCTGCGCTATGGATACAGGACATTCAGGCTTATACCCGGGAATTGGTGGTACTGGCTAGAAATCAAGAAGTATCCCAAGGGGTTGGTACAGCAAGGGACACCCTTGGCAAATGCCCGGTCTGTGGCCGCGATGTGGTAGAAACCGCCAAAAGCTATGGCTGTAGTGGTTATAAAGAGGGGTGTAAATTTGCCATTTGGAAGGAGATCAACAGTAAAAAAATATCCGCCAAACAAGCCGAAACATTACTTACCAAGGGGAAAACAGGTTTAATTAAAGGGTTTAAGAGTAAGGCAGGAAAAACCTTTGATGCTCTTTTGGTGTTAGGCGAAGACGGCAAGATTACCTTTGGTTTTGCTAATGCAGTCAATGATCAACCTGGTAGTACAGGTAACACGGCTTTAGGAAAGTGTCCATTATGTGGCAAGGATGTTGTTGAAAACTCACGCAGCTATGGTTGCAGTGGCTATAAAGATGGTTGTAAATTTGTGATCTGGAGAGAAATTGCCAAGAAAAAAATTACTCAAACACAAGCCATAGAACTGCTTGCCAAAGGAAAAACCGGCATCATCAAAGGGTTTAAAGGACAAAAGGGCAGTTTTGATGCTGCCTTAACTATCATTAACGGTGAAATAAAATTTGCTTTTGCAGAAAGGATGTAGTGTGATGGCGATAGTGACATGCAAGATGCGGTTATATTCAAACTCTAGCCGGAAGGTCTGTTACCAAGAAAATGCCGATCGACTTGGGCGTGTTTACCTAAACAAAGCCTTTGTGGACGAATTGGAACTGGGAGATGATTTCTACCTCCAAATTGCTAATTCAGTTAATGAGTTTCCCCAAAAGGGATACTGCACCAGAATGATCCCTAAAAAAGCCACCTTGAATAAAGTGCGGTTTCACGAGGTGTTGGACCAAATAGGTGAAGTTGGCGACCTCTATGTCAACAAAGACATCCTAGAATATTTAAATGTTTACGGTGGAGAAATTGCAGTAAGGATTGTGTCCACTGCAAATTTTCATAACTCACTCTCTACTGGGGGTGATGCCAGTGCTTCAACAAGTAGGAAACAAGTCGGTTGAACTACTCAACCGAGGCAGTGAGCTTATTATTAACCGCATCCCCGAAGGACGTTTCAGAGACTGGGTAAATAACCATCAAAAAATTGCCCTTGGACTAGCCTCTTTGCCAATAGTGGTACCTGTCGGGTACATCCTGGATGTCTCGAGCATTGGCAGAATGGCCGGCTGGATCTATGACATAGGAGTGCAGCTGCAAGGTGTATCCATATTTTCCACCCCGGAACAAAAGGCTGCAGCTGCTCAGTGCATTAAAATGGGCAGTTATATCTCAAACCACACAGGTGCAGTAACCCAAGCCTGGTTGACGGGCAGCTATGAACCAGGAATGCCGGTAAAGGAGCTTGAGACAATCAAAGAGTGGTGGCAGTGGGGTAACCTAGCCCTTATGGCCACAATACCCTGGGTCTGGTGGAATTTTCAATGGGGTTTACCCAAACACAGCTCTACTAGGGTTCATGGCCTAAGAGTTGTAGATAATGCAGCCTTCGGTACCAACAGATGGGCTGGTGTAAAAGACCTTAAAAACTTCTGTGAACTTGGCCCACCGGTACACCTGAAAAAAAACAAGGACAATATAATCAAGTTTCCCGGTGGCAACCTGATTGGTGAGTTAGAAAGAAAAATAATCAGGGTCAACTTTGAAAAAGTACCCGACGACACTCCCAAGACAGCACCCCACCTTTTAGCCTACGGTGGTACCGGCGCTGGTAAATCCTACAGCCTTGTATCAGGAAATATCATTTCTGGTGTGTCGGATGGACAAAGCCTAGTATTAATTGATCCAAAGGGGGAGTTGTTCAAAACCTTTGCCAAATGGCTAAATGCCATGGGGTATGAAAATGTCTGGGCACTAAACTTTATGACTCCCCAGCACAGCCACCGTTGGAACTCCGTTATTGAATGCCAAGACGATGCTGAAATTTCCGAAATGGTTGACACCCTTTCCATCAATACCGTTGGCCCCAATCCAAGCTATTTTCAACTAAAGGCCATGGAACTGATGGAGGCAATTATTGGCCTCCTCAAAGGGGATTTTCCAGTAGAACAACAGCATATGAGAGCCATAAACACACTGGCAGCCTGGCCCCTAG
This sequence comes from Desulforamulus reducens MI-1, assembly GCF_000016165.1. Classification (GTDB taxonomy): domain Bacteria; phylum Bacillota; class Desulfotomaculia; order Desulfotomaculales; family Desulfotomaculaceae; genus Desulfotomaculum; species Desulfotomaculum reducens. The sequence goes on from NC_009253.1 coordinate 1,032,922, forward strand.
AGAAACTAGATGCACGTTTTAAGGAGGCCTACCAGGCAGAAAGAATAAGTGCCACCATCTACGAAAGATGGCGGGGCGTAGCAAAGGAAAACTACGGATACGCCGTTTCTAACCTCACGGCGGTGCTAAAAAACTTAACAACTAGCCCACTGGCAGCCTTAATGTCCGAAAAGGAAATAGATCTAAGCGAAATAGGGAGAAAAAAGACCGCCCTTTTCCTGATCATTCCCACCGGTGGCGAAGGAGTTTATCTAAAACCAATCCTATCCATGTTCTATAAATTCCTCTTCAAGAGACTAGATAAACTGGCCTTTACTAGCCCCGGTGAACGACTTCCGGTACCGGTAAGAAACGTTTGGGATGAAATGGCCAACGTAGGGGTTATTCCCGGTTTACCAGAGATTATTAGTACCGCCCGGAGTAAAGGGATTCACATAATGATGATCTTACAGACCCCAACACAACTAGAATCTCTTTACGGTCGAGATGATGCTAAAACCATCACGGGAAACTGCCCTACGGTAATGATGATTGGTATTGCTCCGGCGGATCGTGACCTAGCTAAGATGTTTAGCGAAATACTGGGTACCGCAGCTGTTGAAGCTTACAAGGTAAGTGAGGACAGGACAGTACCAGGAAAGCATTGGTTTGAGTTTTCCAAGAAAACGAAAACAGTTATTGAACGCCCACTAATGACCATGTCGGAGATCTTTAAGATTGATCCTAGATATTGCATTGCCCTTCTTCAATGGAGTAACCCGGTATATCTAAAAAAGGTAGGGTGGACAAAACTACCTCAGGCTAAGGATATAAGGCGTTGCGGAATGCTGCCAATAAAAGAATATATTCCCGCCAGGAGTTTTGATATTAGCCTACCAGGGGATGACATCCTCTCATCCAATAACGAAGAATTAAGCCTAGCCTTTATAAATCAAGATGAACAGGAGATTCCTAGCCAGAAGGTTGAACTATCAAAAGTACCAGGTACTAAGCCTGAGAAAGAATTTATTTCAACCAAGGGAGAGAAAATTATTTCCTTGGGAAGCTTCTTAAATAACTGGGAAAAGGCTCCCCCCGATAACAAGCAAATAAATGGGGACACTCCAACTGCTGTAACGAATGAAATAGAAGTTACTGCACCAGGTGCAGCACCTCCTACTGCATCGGAGCAAATCAGTGGAGATATTGTTGAAATAACCTGGAATGAAAATAAACAGGAGGAAATGATTCAAGAAGATCCGTTAAATCCGCCAGATGAAAATGAGCTGGTTATGTACCAAGGGGATTTTACAGATGTTATTCCGGAGGATTTATCGGAACAACTTCTAGAGAATACCGGAGGTGCTTTTTTTATACCTGACATTTCAGAAAATCAACCAGAAGATCAATTTCTGGGGGGAGGGGAGGAAGAAGTATCAGCCGGTGACCTTCCAATAAACACTGGTGAAAATTCAGTAACTTCGGAACCAATGACACAAGATGAATTTATCGCCCTGACAGGGGCGGCATTAGAACATAGTCGTGAGAACTTAACTGGAGAAATTGTCAATGAATTGCCGGTGGAAGACGAGATATCAGTCCCGGCAAATGCTAAATCAATAAATTGCTCCTGGTAAGGAGACAACAAAAAACGGAGGGATTTGCAAATGAGTAACTTTATATTAGCCCCCGAGGGTTTACAACTACGGGATGTGGATGTCTGGGGACCAATTTACGATGCCAAAACCTACGGAACAATCATGGATGCCCGGATAGTAAGAGTGCGGCGAATTGGCAATCAAGGGGAAACATGGGAAATTGAATTTGATGATGCCCCTGGGATAACTGGTCTTGTCCCGGCAGAACAGACAGGGTTACCAGAGGGAACACCCGTTAACGCTTTTGTTGGGTCAGTGATCAGTGTCAAAGTGATGGAGATAAACCGTAAGGAAGGGATAGTAGCCTGCAGCAGAAAAGAAGTGGTCAATATCTCTCTATCAAAACTCCTGGCTGCAATTAATGTAGGTCAAGAAATATCCTCTATCGTAAAATTTGTAAGTGATCGCAATGTGTATCTTGATATTGGCGGTGGTGTAATTATTCGGCTACCAGCTGAAAAAGCCCGGTTATCAGATGGAGTGCCCCTGGATGTACAGTACCGGCGCGGTGGCAAAGTAAATATCATAGTAACAAACTTAAGCAAAGAAGACAGAGGTATAGAAGTCGAACCAATTGATCCCTGGGAAAGATGGACTTTTTCCCGGGGTGAAGTTTTATCTGGCACAGTAGTGGCTGTCCGAGATACAGCAGTATTTGTTAGTGTTAAGCCGGGAGTGATTGGTATGGCGCCATATAAGGCAGCAGATGAATTTGTTCATGGGGACCGGTTAGAATTTCAGGTAAACAAATTCGACGCAACGAAACGAAAACTCCACCTTATTGAGTGGGACCCAAAAAAGGTAGGCCAGCGTAAACGGGAGAAATACCGTGCTCAAGCGAGAAGGAATGCTGCCCGCCAGTCAAGGATTGCAAATGGGGAAGATAAAATCATTATCGGTGTATTTTCTGATATAGCCGTTGGTGCCGAAGAAAAACCAGGAATCGACGAAGAATAAACAACACAAGGGCAGGAAGAGTACATCCTGCCCTTGGTTTAATAAGGGGGTGAGGTAAAGCATGGGAGTACCCAATATTGAGATATCTGGAAAAATTGTTAAAGATAGCGCATTTGCAATCGGAAGAAGCATGGTGGTATCCAAAAGACAAGTTTCATCGGAAATAAATCTTTACCCATCGGGAATGGACCTAGAAATTCTTAAAATGCTCTCGATAAATGAGGCATTAATGTTAAATAGCTTAGTCCGTCTTTTTGATAGTTACAGAACAAAAATTGATAAGCTACTTATTAAACTCTCTAATCGTGGTTTAGTTAAAAATGTATCCGTGGCTACAGAACATACAATGTTCAAACTATGGCTTCCCATGGATACTAAAGTACCACGTAATGCCCAAGAAGCCTGTCGATTGGCCATGCTAGGAACATTTTTTTCGCTAGCATTTAAAGAAATCCCTAATCTTCAGTGGAGACTTATTCGAAATAATAAGGCCCCCGTATTGGCTGAAATGACCTTTATAGGCAAAAATGGCGAAGAAAAATGGATTATTGATGTTCCTAGGAGAGGTGAAAAACCTCAAGAAAAAGCAACCCTATATATTTTTCCGACTATAGAAGAGGCCGTCAGTCTAACACCAAAAGGTAGAAGGTTTACCTCAGATTTGTTTTTACTGAAAAACGCGGGCACACCTTTAAATAAAAGACTACTTGAACACTCCAATTAAGGGAAGGGGGAGGAGGGAACGGTAATCCGTTCCCTCCATTCACATGTTAAGAAAAAAATATGAGACTGCCTATTTGTTAAAAAAAATAATACGGGTTACAGGGATTAGATATAACATACGACCTGACTTAGATGATCCAAAAGAAGCAGAAGCTGCAGGTCTTTATACTAAAGAAACAACGGCCGGATTTTTCAGAACATATATTCTAACCCCAGTACATCTGGGGCTTGTTAAGTTCGTAAATGAGTATGGTTTTTTATCAAAGAAACAACTTATCTCCCTTGGAGAAAAATATACTTGGCTCGGGACCGACTTAAACTACATAATCTATCAATGTGTCGCCTATGGCCTAATGTATAGAAATCAAATACTATTTGATAACCACTCAACAATAGATATCTTCGGACTGGATACCGGTGGCTATTTTGCTCTAGAAGAAGCCGGAACAAAACAAAATAAGCAGCTATATACCCTAGGGATAGATCAACGCCTAAACATTTATCGCAAATCTGTATATTTACTTAGAGAAAATAATCCCCAGTTAAAGAGTGTAAGCATGTTAGAGGATATAGTAAATGAGAAAGATTTCAGGCTCCATTCCGGTAAAATTGTACTTTTTGACTCAAAAATTAGTCAAGTGTTAAACCTAGGATATGAAGTTGATGAGTTAGTAAACCAGTTAGATAAGGCTGGTGCCAAAGTTATAGATATCAGCAAAGATTCTGGTTTTGTTTTAGATCCACCTTTACCAGAGAAAAATCCAAATCCAGCTATTTAGCCAATTAAGGGATTGACAATTTGCATATATTGGTATATGTTGTGGGTAATCAAAGGTATAATCTTCAATTTTCATAAAGTTTTTCCTAAAAATAATATATAAACCTGCCAAAAACCTCCCCGGTTTTCCTGCTGGAATGCAGTGAGAAAGTCAGCGAAGAGCGATTTTTAAAGGTGGGTCGTGGCTCAAAGAAAGATTTCAGCGAAGAGCGAATGAATCTTTGGGTATCGTACTAATCAGCGAAGAGCGATTCAGTAAATATTTCACAGCGAAGAGCGTGAAAAGTCTTTAATAAGCGAAGAGCGTTAGAGGCGAAAAAAAGGGGAACAAACAAAACCTACCAAAATCCTTCCCAATTTTAAAAGTAAACTTAAGCGTCGAGCAAGTTTACGGTAGGTTGCAGCCTTGTAAGTTAGAGGCAGTTACACTAATTTAGCGTCGAGCGATTAGTGGCGTTCGGGACCCCCACGGTAGCAGGGGCAACATGGTAGCCAGTTATGGTTTACCTTGCAGAGATCGGCTAGAACAGGTCTCGGGACTGAAACTCCAACAGGAGTAACGCATGGCGATTGGGTACCGCCAGGGAGATGCGTTTAAAGCAGGACCGTTAAAACAGAACACCCCAAGCACTGGTATAGTTGGATCAGGGGATATCTCCAGCCGGTGTTGCGAGTTAAGATCCTCAGAGCGTAGGGTTTCCTACGGAAATAATGAAAGCAGTTATAAGTTAGGGCATATTTTTTGTGTTCTAATTACAATATTGAAAGACACTTTTAACAACAGGTATCAACCTGTTTGTTTGAGTGTCTTTTTTAATTTTTTTGTCAAAAGCCAGTAAAAATAAGTTTTAAGGAGGAATTATTTTGTTAAATAAAGTTATTTTAATTGGTCGGTTAACAAGAGATCCTGAGTTACGGTATACCACTAATGGTATTGCTGTAGCTAAATTAAATCTGGCAGTGGAGCGTCCCCAGTTTAACCGGGAGAGAGAAAAGGAAACGGATTTTATTGATATCGTTGTTTGGCAGAGACTGGCCGAGATCTGTGCCAATAATTTGGGTAAAGGTCGCTTGGTGGCTGTTGATGGTCGTCTGCAAGTTCGTTCCTATGATGATAATCAGGGAATACGCAGGAAAGCAGCTGAGGTAGTGGCTGAAAATGTCAAGTTTCTGGATTGGCCCAAGGATAGGCCTAATCATCAGGATAGTGACAATAATAAAGGTGATGGGTTCGGTAGTGAAATAAGCTTCAATGGTGATGATATACCGTTCTAAAGATTACTGACTTGTAACAGATATTGAGTAATATTTAAGGCGGCCAAATGGCCTGTAATCCTACACTAAATTTAAGGAGGTGGAGGATACGGGCCGGGGGCTCGTATCGAAGATTATGATGAAAAAAGCATGCCCATTTAGAGGATTTGCCGAATGTTTATTAGAAAACTGCATGGCTTGGTCCGGTTTTGACTGCCGTATGTTTTCCGTAAGCCCGATGTTTATGGGTGGCGGTATAGGCAATAATGCTTCGGTTAGCCCTGCTGCAACGTTTCATGCAGCTACAACAACGAAGGAATTATTTACTCAAGATGAGTTGCAGAGCGCAGCAGTAATGGCCGGACAGGAAAATAAAACTGATGCAGAAACAACAAGCAGAGATAACGAAGAAAAGCAAGTAAAAGAAAATCCGGTAGCTAAGGTTACTGTTACGGAAATTAAAGTAACCAAAAATGGCAATACCCGGGTTGTATGTAAGATAGAAAACGGTAAAGAAGACCAGGTCATCATCGCTAAAAATGGCGTAGGTGAACTGCTGCAAAAAGGCTTAAACAAGAAGTTTGAAATCGAGTATAATGTAATGAAGGACGGAGATGCTTGGTATGGCATTAAGGCCAAGCAACTATAAGAACCTTCATTACCGGAAGGGGTAAGATCATGGAAAATAATAAATTCCAAGAGTTAGTTTTAAAGAAATTTGAAGAAAATGAACAGTTTCAGAAACTTACGCTACAAAAATTTGAAGAAAATGAACAGTTTCAGAAACTTACGCTACAAAAATTTGAAGAAAATGAACAGTTTCAAAAGCTTGCACTACAAAAGGTTGAAGAAAATGATCAGTTTCAAGCACTTGTGGTAAAGCAATTTCATCTAATATCTGAACAAATGCAGGCTTTGACACAGGGTCAAGTAAGGTTAGAAAATGACCTGAAAAGACTTGAGGTAAGAATGGAAAATGAAGTGATCGAACGACTTCGAGGACTATATGATGACCGAGAAGTCCAAAACGAAAAACTTGACAAGATTGAACAAAGGCTTACAGATATTGAGGTTGACACAAGTTATCTTGTCCTTAAAGTAAAAGGGCTCGAAAAGATAGCTAAATAACCTCCTGTTTAAAGAGCAAGGTCTTAGCGACCTGAAGTATTAAAAGAGAACGTAACCAAGGGATATTTCCCTCGGACGTTCTCTTTTTGCGTTTTTAAGGAAAACTTATGCGGCCTTCCTGGCCGGTACTATCCAATCGAAAGGGGGATAGGTATCGGCCAGTAGGTCGGTACCGTTATATATGCAACAGATTTCTATGTGGGAAGGTAATAAAGGAAGTAAAAAAGCTCAGAGCTTTGCTGGAAGACTTAGAGAGAGTGGAGCTGTTTATCAGATTAATGGCGATGAGAACACATCGATGGAATTAATCCTATCAGCTTTGATAGGAGATATACCAGATGAGACCATGAAGAGTCTTTTGCTGTTAAACCTGGTGGATTTCCTGAATCTGAGTAAAGAAGAACTAATGACTTACCCAGGTATCGGCCCAAGTATGGCTGCAAGGCTAATGGCCGCATTTGCCTTAACCAAAAAGCTGGCCAGTGCTGGGGCTTCAGAGAATACTGTTATACGATGCCCTGAGGATATTTTTTACTTAATGAAAAACGAAGCCAAGCTACTTGATAAAGAGTATTTCAGTGCACTACTCCTAAATACCAAAAATCATGTGATTGGAAAAGAGACAATATCTATAGGCACCTTAAATTCCTCCATGGTTCACCCCAGGGAGTTGTTTAAACAGGCTATCAGGCGCAGTGCGGCCGCCGTAATTCTAGTTCATAACCATCCAAGTGGCGACCCCACACCTAGCCGGGAAGATATTAGTTTAACCAAAAGATTAATAGAAGCAGGAGAAATCATCGGTATTGATGTCCTGGATCACATAGTACTAGGTTTTGATAAATTTACTAGTCTAAAATCCAAAGGACTTATTTAAAAAGCAACTAAAAATCAAGGCGGATTATACGCCTACCCAAACACATAGGAGGTGAAGGGTGGCGTATGCCGCCGAGAATATGAATTATGCAAAACAATATGTGAATCAACCGTTACAACGGGTCAACCGGCAGCAGCCTTGTCCTGTCTGCGGTAAAACTGATTGGTGCTCTTTCAATGATCGCATTGCCATTTGTATGCGAGTTGAAAGCAATCACCTTGTACCAGGTAAAATGGGCGGTTGGCTCCATAAGTTGATTGAAACCCCATCATATTATAAGCCTGTTGAAACAGCTGCAACCGTAGCTGCAAAGGCTTCTGCAGAGGTATGTGACAGGGTATACAGGGATTTTCTAAGCCTATTAAGTCTGGCACCTTACCACATTAAAGAGCTATCCAAACACCGTGGTTTTACTCTTGAAGAAATCAAAGAGATAGGATTTAAGTCTTTAATCGAGGTCAAACCATGGGAGTTATGTAAACGGCTTATAGACATGGGTTATAACCTCAAAGGGGTCCCGGGATTTTACCAGGCACCCAATAAAAAGGGAAACGGCTACTACTGGTGTTTCAATTATTCCCCAGGCTTTATATTTCCCATTTTAGACAAAGAAGGGAAAATCCAAGCATTACAAACTAGACTGGACAAACCCATCGGGGATAGGAAGTACCAGTTATTCAGTTCTGGTAATAAAGAGACTGGATCATCCTGCGGAGTTCCGGTTCATGTAGCCCAACCAAGAATTTTAAAAGACAAACGGATATGGGTAACAGAGGGAGCATTAAAAGCTACTATCCTAAGCCAAAGGGTTGGTGCTGTAGTGTTGGGAACCGTGAGTTCTAATACCTGGGCACCGGTACCGGAGTTATTGGAACAGAGTTTTCCGGAAAGTGAAATTGTTGAGGCCTATGATTGTGACAAGTACACTAATCGTCACGTGAAAACGGCCTGTGAGTGCTTCAGACACGCGATAACCGAGGCCGGGATGCAACTAGCTGAGGCAATATGGAATAACCAGTACAAAGGCGTAGATGATGCTGTACTGGCAAGATGTGAGATTCGATATAAGAAAATTAATTAAGGAAGGTGTCAAACAATGACCGAAAGCATGAAAAATAGTTTCTTAACTAAAGTGGCCTTACAGGCTGAGACGAACCGTTTGGTAAAAGGAGAGCAAGATTTACCAATGGAAAAATGGGCGATGATTGCCGGGGAACATATGGGTCATTTATTTGCAGCTGTCATGGACGGTGATAGAGATAGAGTAGAAAAAGAGCTGCTGCACGTAACAGCCCCTCTCTTAGAACTCTATCAAGGGATGATGACAACAGATTCTTACCCAAGCAAATAAGGTATACCTAAAGTATACTTTTATACCTATGTATACCTAAGGAAAACAAGGTATAAAAAGTATACCCTTTGGATATCAAATTAAAAAAGAATTAGCATGGAGGTTGGATATATGAGTGAGGCAGTGCCATTTTCAGCAAAAATCGATGCAGAAATAAAAGAAAAGCTAAATAACATGGCTGTGCAAAGCGGCATCACCATGAAGGACTTCTTATCCCGGTTAGTTGGCAGTTACGAAGCAGCCCAGGAACGCGAAAGCATGGGCCAGGTTAAAGAAGTAGAAAACCTCAGGCACCATCTCGCTCGAGTAGAAGAAATCTACGTTTCTATGGTAAAGGCCGCTAAGGACAGACAAGAATCAGATACCGAACGTATTGAAAGAGCAGAAGCTGAGGCCCAGGCAGTGAAGGCGGAAGCCTTAGACCGTGAAAAACAAGCTGCCATGGCCATAGAAAGTGCTAACGAACGTGTTCAACAGGCTGATGCAGAATCTGCTCTCTTACGGGAACAGGCTAACCAAGAGATTGCCCAACTAAAAGAGATCGTAGAACGAGAAAAAGAAGCCCGGGAACAATCAGCTCGTTTAGCAGCCCTTGCTGAACAAGCAGCAGCAGCTGCTAAAAAAAAAGCTGAACATCTTGCTGATCAGGCTTCTAAGGCAGAACAGTACCAAAAAGAAAAAGAAGAAATAGCAAAGCGATTAGATCAAACCCAGGAATTGCTAAAACAAACTCAAGACCAGGCAAAGAATGACCTTGATATGGAAGTTGCTAAGTCTAAGGATCTTCTTGAAAGGACTAAAGACAGAGCGGATGTAGAAAAAGAAAGGGCCGTGTTACTAGCTCAAAGAGAATTCATGGAGGAAATCGGTAGATTAAGAGATTCTCTTGCTCAATGTAGGGAAGAGAAGGCAACATTTGAAATCAAGCTTTCACAACTTGAGCAACAAATTCAAAAACTGAAAGATGAAAATGTTGCTTTAAAAACTACGTTGGAAAATCAAAAAACTAACCAAAGTGAGTAAGTCTAGTAAGAAATAAAAAATAAGTCCAGGAGGTGACCTGCCGGGGATTTTTCCCCGGTATGGGGACTCCCTGGCGAAAATATGGAACAGTCTCAATTAAGACAATTTTACAGGAATGAATCAACTAACAAAGATATTACAACGAACATTATTATCTGGCTGGATGGTTTTTTTGAAAGAAGGTTATTTAAATTTTTGTGTGTTGCGGTACCAGTTTATTTTGGTGCCCACCTGATTAATTACTTGATAAGTCGATAAGAAAGTGGGTTTGGTGGTAAATCCCAAATGCAACTTTCTCTTGTTAGGTCTCCACACATGGAGGCGTGTGAGACCTAACAGAGAGGGGGTGACGCTTATGCCAATGTTTGAGCTTCTCCAGCTTATTATAGCAGTAGTAAACCTACTGACGAAGCTGGTTGAACTTAAACGAGCTGGCGTCAACCGCAAGAGAAAGAAAAAACGTTAGGTAATTAACCTAACGTAGATAAAGAAAAAGTATTAGCGAAAAAACCACACGCCTCCTCCTTTTTGAAGGAGATATGCTTGGTTAAATTATACCCTATTTGCAGTGATAATCAAGCAAGAGTAGCAAGAAAATACCAGGCTGAAAGCCGGTTAATCCAATCCGAAGGGAGGAAGGATACCGGCGGCAGCCGGTATCAAAAATATGAAAGATATATTGGATTTTCCAGGGGTAATTTGCTCCTACACCAGAAAACAGGCGATTGAAGACGGGGTCTAAATAGATGTTTCTCAAACTGCCAGACAAGCAGGATTTAAATATCCTGTAGCTGTTACCCAGGCAGTGTTGACGGAGGTTATCACCCCCGATGAAATAGCTAAAAAGAAAGGACAGACTGAAGCCGGTAGGCTGTGGGATGTATTATGGATGTGTTCTGTTGCAGCAAGATGTAGCAAGGGCCAAGCAGAAATAAGATTCAAACTTGAAGTAGTAAAGGGTAAGTGCAGAGAATTTGTAAAACTGAAGGCATTGTGTCACCCGGGTGATAAGGAAGAACCAGTTATCACTATAATGCTGCCGGATGAAGATTAGTCAGGATTGTAACACGAAAGATAAAGATGATAAGGAGACTTCATGATGATAGATGAGAAAATCATTAATAAAATACGTAAAGTGCTTGCGCTAACGAAGAGTACCTATCAAGAAGAAGCACAGGCGGCACTATTAAAAGCACAGGAGTTAATGGCACAACACGGACTAACCATGGCTGAAATTGAGATATCACAGGAAACAGGCAAGGAAAAACAAGTGGAAGATATCTGTATTTCAGAAAAGCGAAGAAATACTTGGTTTGAAAAAAGCCTAGCTGGGATTATCGGTGAAAACTTTCGTTGCCATCCATATGCAGTACTGGGAGAAGGAATTTACTTTATAGGTTTAAAGGAAGATGTGGAAATAGCAAAAGAAGTTTACCTGTATGCACTCAACACCATGCTCTATTTATCAAATAACTACGTGAAAACGAATCGTAACCCAGTAGTGAGCATAAACAGTAGGCATCTAAAAAATGATTATTTGACTGGGTTTCTCAAAGGACTAAGGGATAAGTTTAAGGAGCAGATTGAATCTAAGGGTTATGCTTTAATCCTGGCTAAGGATGCTTTGGTCATTCAAACCGTAAACGAGAAAAAGTTACAAAAGGGTCAGAAAAGTAGGATTGTAACTGGTGGCTCAGCAGATGCCAAGGAAGCTGGCTATCGAGATGGAAAAAGCTTTAATGAAAAGCAGAAGATTATTCACTGAATTTCGGTATTACTACATGCTATACCAATTAATGAAAAAGGAAGGTGGCTGGTTGGTTTTGGCTAGCCAAGTAAGATACCACCCTGAATTGGTGAACTTTTGCCAAGTAGGATGGACAACTGATTTGCATAAATGGGGTCTAATTGTCTCCCTATGGATTAATCCAAGTGAGTGGGATTTTAATGAGAATATACCTAAGACAGATACTGCTATAGCTTACTTGTACAAGCATAAAGATGGCAGTGTTTATGTTGCAAAAAGTTATGAAGAACAAGTAAAAATACACAAAAAGTATGGAATACCAATTGTTGACCCAGGTGAGCAGTTTCATGAAGGGGATCAGCAATTAGCATTATTTTAAAAACTGTATTATTAAAATGGCCTGGTATATATTCCAGGCCATTCCCAAAGGGAAATATTTCAGTTTGATATGTAGTCCTGATGGTGGGATTACAACTTTTATTTTTAATTATTTACTGGTGTAAAGCCAGTTTAATCGGATATGGCTTTGGTAGAAGCCAGCAGTGAGCAGTGGTAACTGCAAAATATTTTGTCTCAACTCATTTTTCCCAAATGAGCACTTTTTCCCACTAAGGCATCGTTCCTTTGTGCGGAGGCTCAACGTCGATGACCGGTAAGTGAGGCAGACCGGTAGGGCGGCCAAGGGACCTGGTCGTGAGCGACGGTAGTCGCATGGGTCAAAGGGGACTATCTTGCCGGACAGTAGAGGTGACCGGTAAGGACATACCCAGCCGTTGGGCTGCGGGAGCAGCACAATGGCGGAGGATTATCACAAAAGCTTCCGGTAGGAAGGTTTGTGCGAAGACCCGTAGGGTCGTTTATTTAGGACGGTAGGCATAAATAAACGACCCGATAGGATGACCCACAAGCCCTAGCTTTGCTATAGCCTTGATGCGGTAGCGACAAGGCTATAGCAAAGCTAGGAATCCCGGGCGGTTGCCCGGGTATAAACTAACCGGTAGTTGTTTTAGCATTACGGTAGTAATGCCAAGAAGTTCGGTAGATAAAAATGATCAGGAAATGAAATTAACATCTGCCCTGGTAAGGGCAGATAAGTGCCCGGCAGGGTCTCCATGAACCAGCGGTAGCTAGAAGTTTATAGATGTCCGGGCAGTGTCCGGGTAAGAAACTAGCCAAAACAAGCTAATAAATTACAACATTTACAAGAAAATTTTGAAACAAAGTAGTTTTGTCCGAACAAAACCCGGACAAAACTACTTATTTGGCCTAAAACTAGTATTAAAGTATCCGGGCAATGTCCGAAGAAGGTTTTAGATGATGAAAGTTGCCCGGGCATTGTCCGGGGATAGGGGGATGGTCAATGGCAAAGTTAAAGACGATATATAGGCAAGTTGATCAGTTATTTAGCATGTCTCGAAGCTTTGGACAAAAGAAAAAAGCACTACGTGAAGTGGGTCAGCTTGATGCAGCTATCCCTGGTTCTATGACGTATGATATTTATCGTGGTGCTTGTATGCGGTTTGCAGAAGATCTCGCTGAAAAGAGGGGGACTAACAAATTTCAAATATGTTCTATAACCCCCGAAGAAGTTAGAAATTTCCTAGAGAGGCTAAAGCTAACCCGGAGGCCTGAGACGGTACACCAATATTCATCGGCTCTTAGCAAATTAGAGGATATGACAAATAAAAGATTTGGAAAGGTTTCATGGGAAATTGACAAATTAGATCGACCTCGTAGAAGCAGAGAAGATGTTACTAAACAGCGTGGACCTGCATATACGCCGGAAGAGGCAAATAAACTCATTCACGAGTTGAGGGTAATAAATCCGAAGGCAGCCGATGCAATGGAGTTCATCCGTGCCACCGGCTGCCGTGCTGAATCTGTTTTTGGGGTAGTTAGAAAAAAGGGTGGCAAAGTTGTTACCGATGGAATAACAGTTGAAAAAGTTAAAGCATATCGGGACTTTGATAAAGTGGTTACTCCCGAACGAATCGACCTGGTGCGTGGGACAGTGAAGTTAATTGAAAAAGGAGGTAAGGTACGAGAAGTTACTTATGACCGGCAGTACCAGGGTTTAATGGAGCGACTGGTTAGGGAAAAGCCCCACGGGAAGATATTTGCTGAGATGAAACAGCAGACAGTTTATTGTCAAATATCGGTAATCGCTTCAAAAAGTAGTTTTCAGGGACGAGGCTTTCATGGAATGAGAAAGACCTTTGCGGTTCATAGACACAAAGAGTATGTTAATAGACTCAGAGAACTAATAGAGACAAAAGATTGGCAGAAACTCTCCAAGGAATTTCCGGTGTCAGGTCAAAAGGCAAGGCGAATATGCGAAAGCCCAGTAGATAGAGTAGTAGATATTGTGGCAAGGATGAGGTTAACCACGGATCTTGGACATAACAGGGTGGAGGTTACATACCGGTATGTACCAAGGGAGAAAGGGTAATTGACATAAACTAGTTAATAGATTAAAGTAAAATAAAAAAATTTAGAAAATTATAGCTATTGAATGGGTGATAGTGGGGGGTTTTTATTATGTCAAAGAAAAATATAAAAATTTATGCCTTCTATAACAATAAGGGAGGAGTAGGGAAAACTACTCTTTGTTTTAATGCTGCGTCACTTTATGCTCAAAAGAACCCTAACACACAAGTTTTAGTAATTGATATGTGTCCACAAGCTAATATATCTCAGTTTTTATTAGGTGGTGGCCAACAAGGATATAAAACAACCCAAAAATTACAGTCTCTAGCTGGAAGAAAAAATGTAGTTGGTTTTATAGATTGGTTATTAAAAGGAAATTCGAATTTTAAAACGCCTAACACTTCCTATAAAATTAATGTTTCTTCTTACAATAAGCATATACCAACTAATGTATATTTAATTGCAGGTGATTCGTTTTTGGAATCCCTTTCCTTAGCATTAAATTATGCAGTAATTAACCCGGCTAATACCCAAGCTTGGAAAGAATATATGACAGCAATTAGAAGGTTATGTGAATATGAATATGAATATGAAAAATTGGAAAACTTAGTGGTTTTTATAGATTGTAATCCTAGCTTTTCTATATATACACAAATGGCATTGACATCTTCAGATTATTTAATTATTCCCATGATGGCAGACCATAGTTCTGAAGAAGGTATAAAATCAATTTTAATGTTACTTTATGATCAATACCCATCAGTAGCTATAAAAAAATATGCAGAAAATGTTATTACTTATAATAAACAAATTAAGAATTTTGAATTAAAACTTCCATTGATTTTTGAATTCGTATTTAATAATTATACTTCTAATCAAGGGATTGCCAACGCATTTCAATCTATAAAATCTGAACTAATGGAATTCTGCTATAAACAATTTAATAAATTCCCGAATCTATTTTATCCGGCAAGTAATGTTAAAGATGAGTCTGACTGGGAGCAATATTTTGTTTCTGATGTAAAAGATTTTCACACAGCAGGAAAAGTATCAGCTGCACTTGGAATTCCTATTTGTAATTTACCTAACTCAACAAAATATACTATGCCGAATAATAATGAGGTTGTCATACCTAAAGGAAATTATACTCAAGCAGTGGATGATGTAAAGGCTTTCGTAAACAAAATATTATAGATGTTTGAATCTACAGGCTATTTGCGAGATGTTGTTTTATGTGAAAATCGAGTTGGAGTAAATATATTCCTAAGACTAAAAGTAATCCACGGTAATTTTTTACCGTGGATTTTCTAATGACTATCTTATTGTTTTATTTTACCATAGGTAAATTCGTTCATTTTCTTAGCAATATGCCTAATAGATTCTGGACTTTTATCCTTATAGACAAAACTATTGCTGCTATCTGTGGTACCCATTTCGATTATTTTTTTAAGTAAAGATTTCATATCATCACCCGTTATTTAGGGTACCCATAAATGGCAATTTTTAGTCATACCTCCCTCCTACCGGCATAGGATTTGATATAAATATATTTTTATCCCTGGGATAAGCACCTGAAAGGGGGGCATTAAGTGGTAGAGAGGGAGGAGGCATCCCGCAAAGAGCGTTCCGATAAGAAGTGGGAGTACCCCTTAAGGCTTGATAAGCAAATAGAAGCTGAGGTAAAGGCATTAGCGTTAAATGTCGGAAAACCAATAGGACAAGTTTTGGATCGGCTCATCACTGCAGCACTACATAACGAAGAAATATTAAACAATATCTATGCCATGTGGCCTCCAAAGGATTTATTTATTATGGTAAGGAGGCGGGAATAAATGGGTTTACTAAACTTTTTATTCGGAGAACCTGCACCACGAACACGGCGATTCAATGTAGAAATTGAACTTCCGGAAACTCAATACGAGGCCTTGATGAATATGATTAGAGCAGTTAAAGAGCATGAAAATAAAGAGTTCGATGAAAGTAAATTCTGGAGTAAGTTAGTGACAGAATGGTTGGAGAAAAACTGGGGGCCAACTATTAAGAAGTTAGCTAATATAGACAAGCCATCAAGGAGAAGAACTAAAGGTAGTCGCAGTACTCGGGGTTAATACTTCAACTACATTCTAATCAGAATGGTTTTTATCTTTTCTTTCTATTATATAAGTCTTTGGCCTACGTCCCTTCGAGATAACAATTGTCGAAAATTCTTATTAATCAGGAAGGTATTAGAAAATTAAGACAAGAATTGTTAGCTTGGAGGTGTTATTGTTTTGGAACAAATAAAATTATACAAATTATACAATAAGGAACTTGGGGAAGTATTAAGAACCAGGAATATTGATCAGCTTATTGAGTTCTGTAACAAATGGGCAACTAAAATTGAATTACAGTATTTAGCTGAACTTAAAAATCAACCAAGGGATTTTGCTGAATTAGTAATGCATCAAATGATACTTGCTAAAAAAGATATGCCTGAAGAGATAAAGCAAGAGTCTGAAGAGTGGATTAAAAAATACCGGCTTGCAAAGTATGGGTCTACTAATCCACTTACTGAGTTAGCAAGAGAAATGACGCTGGTTGCTAAGGAAAATCCAATCATTGAAGATACATTTGAGATGCCGCACAGCCGTCATTGGGTAGATCTACCATCTGGTTTAAGATTATGCTTTACATTAAAAAGATTACCTGACGAAATACCGTTTTGGCACTTATCTATGTCTAAGGAACAAGGGGGAATTTTGCAGGAAGAGATAGACAATTGTGTTGATGCGTTTTTTGATAAGGAAAGGGAAATTGATCACCAATCAGGCACAATTAATAACGGAGTTCTGCATTTCTTTCAAGATGCAGAATAGTGCTTAGCAACCCCTGGTTATACTTCATCCGTCGATTGTAACTATGAATATTCTAATTATTGGTAGTTTTATGTAAAATAATGTAATATTATAGTGAGTAATTAATAGGATGTGAGATAGTATGGAGTCATTGGTTTTGGAGTTGCAGCGTGAAGCATATCAACAGCAAACACCAGTATCTGTTTTGCTTAGAAAAGCATATACCTTGTCAAGAAAGTTGAAGGTGGAGGAATTTTCCAAATGGGTGGAATTGGAGTTAAATGGATATAAGGATGCTGAGGGTCTACCAGATTACAGAATATTACACGGTGAGATAAAAGCATTAAATCCTTATCATGGTTACATCCCGGCGTATTTCCATATTGAAATTGAGAAATTAATAAAAAAGAAGGATATATTATCACCACTTACTGAAGTTGAGCTATTGGTAAAACAAGGGGAGGAAAGTGGTAGAATGCTTATGTATAAATTTCCTTCTCATATTCAAATGATGTTTATGAAAATGACTGAAGTGGAATTTGAAGTATCCTTACATATCCCCGTATCTCAATTCAATAATATTCTGGATAAAGTTCGAAATATCATTCTTGAATGGACCTTAAAATTAGAAGAGGAAGGAGTATTAGGTGAGGGTATGACGTTTAGCGAAAAAGAAAAAGAAATGGCCGTAAAAAGCTCTGCACCTATAATAAACCATATTGGAACAATGATAAACTCACAACTCCAGCAAAACACGGAACACTCCACCCAATCACTGAAGTTAGAGGAATTCAAAGTGGAAAGCCTTCTTTCTTTAATCAGTAGCTTGGAGAAGTTTCAAGAAGAAGTACAAGATTCAGTAGTAAAACAAGAATTAGCCTCCGAAATTGAGGTTCTTCATTCACAAGTGAAGTCCCCTAACCCTAAACGTGGTATTATTAAAGAGGCCCTGAAATCGGTACGAAATATTGCGGAAGGTACAACAGGGAGTCTAGTTGCTACCGGCATTCTTCAGCAGGTAACCACGATTTTATCCACTTTGGGTAGTTAATAGATAAATAAAAAAGAATAATTACCTCCCGTTGTGCTACAATAGCACCAAACATTAGTTTGGATGGGTGGTGCGTCTATGGATTGTTCAAATTGTATTTATCACCGTCGAGTAAAATGGTCTAGCAAAGACATCCGTCTTGCCGGTTTAAAAATGAAGATCCGGTGGATGGTAACATATAGCGACAAAAAAGAATACGTTATATTAGATGGGAATAAAGTTTAGCAAGTCATTTTACCTCTGTGGTAAAGGACTTGCTGAACTTTATAATTAGAAAGAGAAAATCTTAAATCATAAAAATTTAGCAAGCAATAAATAGTGTTCTCTTAGGGGTTTTTTACGGGCTTTCTCCCAGCAGACAACAGTTTTTCTATGTACACCTAAAAGTTGACCAAAGTCCTGCTGAGTAAGATTTAACTTAATGCGGGATGATTTAATTCTTTTACCGTAGTCGGATGCGGTAAAAGACAAATATTCATCGTATAATAGTTTTGGATCAATTCCAATAGCCTCCGCTATTTTATTACATATCTCAAGAGATTCCTCACGTTGGTTGTTCTCATATCTTTTTACTGTACAAACATCTATACCGGCTTTTGTGGCTACATCTTCTTGAAGAAGACCATGAGCTAACCGGTAATATCTAATCCTACCGCCAACAGAATTCAAATCCGTTAAGCTTTTTAAAATATCCACACTTTGAGCGTAGTAAAATGTTTCCGTTATGGGAGAATTGCATTCTCAATACATCGGGCGGCATAGGTTGCTAGACGGGTGCCCTTATCAGCTTTAAAGGTATTAATGGCTTTAATTAATCCAATGGTCCCGATGGAGATTAAGTCATCCACATCTTCGCCAGTAGAATCAAATTTTTTCACAATATGAGCAACTAAGCGGAGATTTCTTTCAGTTAGGATATTCCTTGCCATTTCATCTCCTTCAGCCAATAATGCCAAATAACGAGCTTCTTCCACTTCTTTTAAGGGCTGGGGAAAAGTGTTGTTGGCAATATAAGAAACCAGTGCCATTACGCCGTTAACAACCGACAGGACAGTAACTGTCCAAAGGCCGGATAGCATCAATGAATCCCCCCTAATAATTGAGTCAACAATATATGTTATGAAGGGAACTCCATTTGGTGTCTGTCCTGTGCCGCAACAAAGGAAATGTTGTTTACAAAGTATGTTAAAATGGAAAAATAATTAGCTATTAGTGACATAAAAACCATAATTTGGAGCATTACTTAACCCGTGGTTTAAAGATAGTAGTAAATAGTTGGGACTGTTCTAAATGAAAAAATTCGACTTTTGAGTATTCGGGGGAAGTCGAATATAATGGAAATTAACAAAAATTACCTTTGGGATTTTGAAAGATTTAAAGGGGGTTCGGTAATACCTTGCCTTATGAACATTTGACTAATTCTAACTGGATGGTTTCATTTATGGAATCATTGGCTAGCTGATAAAAAAGGGGGGAATCTAGATAATGAACCTTTCTATAAGAGAGGGGTATAAAAATGGGAAATAAAATAAAGAGTTTTACAAACCAAAAAGATAAAAGCAAAATATCCTTCACCGAACTGTCTCTGCCCAAAGGGGGAGGAGCCATTAAAGGAATTGGTGAAACCTTTCAGCCTGACCCTTTCTCTGGTACTGCCAACCTTTCCATCCCTGTTCAAATGTCACCCTGCCGTGATTTCGAGCCGAAAATAAGTCTAAATTATAATTCGGGGACAGGCAATGGCATTTTCGGAATCGGTTTCTCTATTTCCATTCCCAACATTTCAAGGAAAACCGAAAAAGGAATTCCAAGGTATAACGACACAGATACTTTTCTTTTCTCAAACGCCGAGGATCTTGTATCTAAAATGGTAAAGAACCAAGAGGGAAGCTGGGTCAAGGAAGAAAGACATGTGGAAGAAAACAGAGTCGGTTGGAAAGTTCTCTCATACATACCTAGAATTGAGGGACTGTTTGCCCAAATAGAATACTGGCAGAATTCCTGGGAATCATTTTGGAAGGTAACCACCAAGGACAATACAACCTCCATTTATGGGCAAAGCGAAAATGCAAGAATAGCAGACCCTCACGACAATACTCGCGTTTTTAAATGGCTTATCGAAAAAACCTACGATGCCAAAGGAAATAAGATAGAGTATTTTTACAAACAGGAAGATAATGAAAATGCGCCGGACAATATCTGTGAAAAGAACCGGACATACGCAACAAATAAATATGTAAGCAGCATTAAATACGGCAACTATTTGGATGGCAAAGGTGAGGAAGCCTGGGCATTCGAAGTGGTTTTCGATTATGGACAATACGATATTTCAGACCAATACTTAAGCCAGCCCGGTTGCAACCCTTACATTCCTGCCAGGAAGTGGCCTGCCAGGCAAGACCCCTTTTCCTCTTACCGAAGCGGGTTTGAAATACGTACCTTGCGTTTGTGTCGGAATATTCTAATGTTCCACCATTTTAAAAAAGAATTGGGAGAAACACCCTGTCTAGTCAAGGCCACCCAACTGACATATAGGGAACCAGCGCAACAGTTACAGAATAGTAACAACCCTTTTACCAAAATACTTCAGCTTTCCCAGGTAGAATTGAAGGGTTTCAAAAGGAAAGAAAACGGCAGTTATCAATTTAGATCCATGCCGTCGCTTAAGCTTACCTATTCATGCCTGATGCCGGCAGGTGGAAAATTCGATACTTTGAAAGTTGGGAACAGTACGGCCGTGCCCGTAAGTACAGGGCAAATACGTTATAATTTTGTAGACCTTTATGGAGACGGCATCCCAGGCCTTTTATACAGCGACGATAAGGCCACGTTGTATTGGAAGCCCAAAGGTAATGGTGAATATGAGTATCCCGAACCAGCTGCACAATTTCCCATTGAAAAGGATTTAAAAAAAGGCGAATACACCTTGGTGAGCCTTGAGGGCAATGGCAGGCTTGACCTGGTGGTGGGTACCCCGCAAAGGGGCGGCTTTTATGAAGGTAATCCCGATGGTTCTTGGCATTCTTACCGAGATTTCGCAACCTATCCCCTGGATTTCACTAATTCCCATAAAGAGATGATCGATATGAACGGAGATGGTCTGGCAGATCTCTTGCTTTACGAGGATAATACCGCAAAGATTTATCCTTCATTGAAGAAAAAGGGTTACGGTATTCCTACAAGGGCCAGTCTGTCAGAGGATTATCCCACAACAAGCAACGGATATGCAGAAGAAGTCTTAAGTTATGCCGATATGTTTGGCGACGGCATGGCGCACCGAGTAAGAATCCGTAACGGCAGCGTTGAGTGCTGGCCCAATCTTGGGCACGGACGCTTTGGTAAAAGGGTATTGTTTGCAAATGCACCGCGTTTTGGGGATACTCTGGACGCTTCACGCCTGTTTCTTGCAGACTTGGACGGTACCGGTATGACAGATCTCATTTATGCTTATCCAGATAAAGTTCAGGTTTTTTTTAACCAGGGCGGCAACAGTTTTAGTCCCCCCCTATCCATACCTCTGCCTGAAACATATAGCAATCTGGACCAGCTCGGTTTTGCCGACGTGAAAGGTAATGGGACTGCCTGCCTGGTTTTTATTAAAACAGGCGCCAATGCAAAGCAATACTATTATGATTTTTCTGAAGGAACAAAGCCCTACCTTTTAACCGGCATTGATAACAATCTGGGGGCGTTAACAAACATAAAATATACCAGCTCGGTAAAGTATTATCTGCATGATAAAATGGCGGGCAAGCCATGGAAAACCAAACTTCCTTTTCCCGTCCAGGTGGTGGAAAAAGTAGAAAGCATAGACAAAATTTCTGGTCTAAAGCTAACAACCCAATACAAATACCATGACGGCTTCTACGATTCTGTGGAAAGGGAATTCCGAGGCTTTGGCTTTGTGGAGGAAACGGATAGCGAGGATTTCTTTACTTATGCGAAACCCGGTCTACTTGAGAACGTTGCATTTTATGGCCTAGAAGAGGAACACCATGTGCCGCCTGTCCTGACAAAAAGGTGGTATCATATCGGAGCCTGCATTGAAGAAGGGGTTGTGTCAAAACAGTGTGAAAAAGAATATTACCAGCAGGATAAAAGGGGCTTTTCAATACCCGATAGTACCTTTGATGATGTTGTCCGACAAGGTTGCGCCGAAACCCTAAGGCAAGCTTACAGGGCACTGAAGGGCCAGGTTATTCGAGAGGAGGTATATGCCCTTGATTATATTGAGGGTCGGACGGGCCATCCCTATACAGTAACCGAAACAAATTTTCATGTAAGGCTAATACAGCCATTAATAGGTGAGAATAGGGCAGTGTTTTCTGTTTATAAAAAGGAAACGGTTAGCTTTAATTATGAGCGTAATCCTAACGACCCGCAGATACAGCACGAATTTATTCTTGCTGTGGATGACTTTGGTAATGTAAAAAAGTCCTGTCGTGTGTTTTATCCCAGGCGCGCCACCCCCAAGGACGCAGTTTCGGTAGTTCATCCAGAACAAACCAAAATCAAAGCAATTGTGGATTTGCACTCTTTTATTAACAACAGTTTGGATTTTTGGTTGTTAGGCATTTCCTACGAAAGCAAAACACTGGAAATTGGCGCTTTGGATCTACAGGGACAAGCTTGTTTTAGCTTTACAAAAATAAAAGACCAGGTTGGCCGGGCCTTGCAAAACTGTATTAGAAACGATGAGAAGTTTTCTAGTGACAAAGTACAGGCCAGACTGCTTTCCTGGGAAAGAAATTATTTCTGGAATGAAGCCCAGGATGCACCTCTCCCCCTTGGGCAAATTACAGACAAGGCATTGTTGCATCACTCTGAAGAAGCGGTATTCTCTCAGGAACTGCTAAACACAGTATTTAATGGCAAAGCGACCATTGATATGCTGGAAAAGGAAGGAGGGTACGCCTTTCAAGAGGGATATTGGTGGAACAGGGGTCTGGTCCAGCATTATTTGAAGGACAGATTCTTGTTGCCGTGGAAAACAGAAAATTCTTACACTTCTTTCCCTTCATCCCTGTATGCTAAAGCAGTTTATGAATACGACCAGTATAGCCTTGCTCCTGTTAAAGCAACCAAGTTTATTACTGATAAAATAACAAATACTTCCAGTGCTTTGCTCGACTATACCATACTATTGCCCGTACAAATCACAGATATCAACGATAACGTCTCCCAGGCTTTTTTTGATCCTTTGGGTATGGTTATCGCCACATCTGTTTTTGGTACAATGGGCGGTAAACCAGCGGGAGATAGAGATTTAAAGGAATACAAGGCAATTCCCCAGGTGGACACGACATTTGACGATGTGCTTGCCAATCCCCATAAATACCTGCAGGATGCCACGACCTATTTCTATTACGATCTGTCTGCCTGGAAAAACAAAGGTCAGCCAGCTCGTTCAGTTCAGTTGACCAGGGAAACCCACGTCAGTGACCTAGCCGCTGGTGAAAAAAGTGGTATGCACATCCAAATAAACTATAGTGACGGATTTGGCAGGGAAATTGAAAAGAAACTTAAGGCTGATGCAGGGGAAGCTGTTTTAAGGGATAATGCAGGAAAACCCGTTTACGATGCAGCGGGCAAAATTGTTAAGGATTTTGCCCAGGATCGCTGGATTGTATCTGGCAGAACCGTTTACAACAACAAAGCCAAGCCTATAAAGCAGTTTATTCCCTATTTTTCAGCCACGCCAGATTATGAACTGCAGAAGGACATCGATCCCATTTTGCCCAAGCCCACAATAATTTATTACGATCCTTTGCTTAGGGTGGTAAAAACAGTGAATCCCAAAGGATTTTTTTCCAAAGTAGAATTTACGCCTTGGGAGGAAAAGCATTTTGATGAAAATGATACGGTAAGAGACAGTGTTTATTTTAAAAATTTTAAGGAAACTTATTCCAAAGACCCATCACAGGAGCAAAGGGATGAAAAGGATGCTCTGGATAAGGCTTCCCGTTCTTATAATACGCCGGATACAAAGGTTTTGGACAACACAGGTCAGACTTTCCTGGAAATTCGCAATAACCTGGGAGAGATAACGAAAGATATCCTTCAAGATATCGTCAAAGGGACAGAAGTAAATTGCCAAGAGTTGTGGGATGAACTTAAATCAAAAGGATATATTGAAACTGGTGACCCACCTTCGGCAATGGGTTGGGTGTCGGGCAAATTTCGTCCCTATTTTAAGGGGTTTATGTTGGGGCTAGATGGCAGGTACAAACAGTTTGAAGAAAAAATTATAAATTTGTTGAAAGAAAACTGTCTTACCACTTATCATGAATTGGATATTCAAGGAAATGTTCTCTTCTCTGTTGATCCGCGACTTTATTACTCCAACCTGAAGGATCATACGGACTATTACAACTTCAAATATGTTTATGACATGCAAAAAAAACCTCTCTCCGTAGACAGCGCCGACGCGGGTCTAAAGTTAAGTTTGTCCAACATCTTTGGTAATACAGTTCATTCCTGGGATAGCCGCGGTTTTCATACAAGAAAAATGTACGACAGTCTGCAACGTTGTGTTCAGATTGGCGTTGAAGGTAACGACGGACGAGGTCTTGTTTTGCATCAGGCGGTTGAAAAGTTTGTTTATGGAGAATTTTACGAAGAGAAAGAAGAAGCTTCAAAGGATAAGAATTTGCGGGGTCAAGTTTATAAACATTTTGACCAGGCCGGCGTTGTAACTTGCAATCTCTATAACCTGAAAGGTAAGGCAGTGCAAACGGACAGGCAGTTTCTGGCCGATTATAAAAAGGAAGCTAACTGGGATAATGTGAATAAATCCAGTCTGGCAGATGAGCTATTCAGCATTGGCTGCTCCTATGATGCCCTTGAAAGAGTTATTTCAGAAACAGCTCCTGATGGCAGCATTTACACGCATATTTACAATCAAGCTGGTTTGCTCCGGAAAGTTGTTGTGGCTTTCAAGGATGGCAGCGAAGAGGAGTTTATAAAGGACATCCAATACAATGCCAATGGCCAGCGTCTTAAAATAATTTATGGGAACGGTGTGACAACAGAATATTCTTATACAGATCCGGCCTTGCGTTTAACCGATATTTTATCATTGAAACCAGATAGTAATAACACAAAGGATTTCAAGGGTTGTCTCCTGCAAAAAATCCATTATACCTACGATCCGGTGGGCAATGTTACCAGACTGCGGGATAACTCATACCCCACTGTTTTTTACAATCAGCAAAAAGTGGAGCCCTTGAGCGATTATTCATACAACCCTTTATACCAGTTGGTCAGTGCCACAGGCCGCCAGCATCCCGGTATTTTTGACGGGAGTCACAGAGATGGGTTTAAACAAAGCAAATTTATACCCATCAAGTCTTCCAACCCCAATGATGGTACAAGTTTGGAGAACTACCGCCAGGACTATCAGTATGATGAGGCAGGAAACCTGACAAACATAAGGCATATTTCGTCATCGACCTCATGGACAAGGCAGCTTGACATATCGAAGGGTACCAACCGTACTGTTCAAATTGCTTCGTTAAACGGTGCAAAGAATTTCTTCAAAACGGCATACGACCCCTGCGGCAACATGCTAAATCTGGAAAACCTGGCCAGTATAAACTGGAGCTATAGAAATAACCTGTCTAGAGTGGACGTTATTTTAAGGGAAAACAACAGTTCAGACAGCGAATATTTTATTTATGACAGCAGTGGACAGCGGGTTAGAAAGGTGAGCGAACGCAAATGCGGCTCCCTCAGGGAAATAGAGGAGAAGCTTTATCTTGGTAACTTTGAAATTAAACGCATTAAAAAGAAATCGGATCATTTGGAATCGCAAATACTGGACAGACAGTCCCTTCATATTATGGATGGCAAAAGCCGCATAGCCATAACCGACATTTGGCTCAAGGATGACTTAAATCGGGAGACCGAAAAAACCATGGAGCGCAAGTTCCGCTATCAATTGAATAACAACTTGGGTTCAGCTTGCCTGGAAGTTGATGAAAAGGTAAACATAATAAGCTGCGAGGAGTACTTTCCCTACGGCGGCACTTCTTTCATTGCCGGAAGGGATAAGAGGGAAGTCAAACTGAAGGAGTACCGTTACTGCGGCAAAGAAAGGGACGACTCCACAGGCTTTTATTATTACGGTGCCCGCTACTACCTGCCCTGGTTGGGCAGGTGGATCAATCCCGACCCAGCTGGAACGGTGGATGGGCTTAACCTGTATTCCTTTGTAAAGGGAAATCCTGTTAACTTTATCGACACAAGCGGTAAGGTAGGCGGTTCCTGGTTGCACTTGCTCTATGGAGGTCTCACGGCCCTTGCGGTTGGACTGATTGGTGGGGCCGCCGTAGGTACGGGGGACTATGCCTCCCCGGTTGTGGCCGCCCTGGCAGGCTTGGCCGGTATGCTTTTTAACAAAGATAAAAGTGCATTAGGTGCTCTGGCCATTGCTGGGGCAGGTGCCATAGGTTCAGCCGTTGGCGGCTATGTTGGCAGGGGGACGATGTCTAAATTAAAAGAAAAAGACTGGCAGACCACATCTGTGGCCAGAACGGGCCTAGTGGCCTCCGGCTTAACCGGGGGAACAATCGGTTCCCTGGGAGTATTGGCTGTACAGGCAGTCACCAGGCAGTTTAATACCCATAATATCCTAATGGGAGCCATTGCAGGTTTTGGCGGGGGAATTCTGGCTTCGGGTGCCCAATTTGGTTTATTTAAGCCTGGCGATGCAAAAGTGCCAACCATGCCTGTACGAGCAGAATTAAAAGACCTATTACCTTATCAAACCCGAGCTTTTGATAGGCATTACCTGGAACTTAATCCTAATCCTGAAGAATTAATTACCAATCTTAAACCAAAACACTTTACAGTTATTGACGAGGAAACACAGCAAAGGGTCAAGTGCGACTTAGTAGCAGTCCATGGATATCCGCGATTCTCCTTTGTCCAATCGGTGCATGGCGATTACAATCAGTATATTGATAAGGAAAAACTGGTCCAACTTTTGCAGCAGGCTGGTTTTCCCCATCAGGATTCAACCACAGGAAAAAATATACCCATTAAACTTGCTACCTGCTTTGGTGGTTTCTGGGAGAGCTGGTTCAGTACAGCGCAGTTGGTTGCTGACAAGCTGGGGACGGAGGTGTATGCCCACCGCTGGCCGGTCACTGTTGCCCAACAGAGTCCATGGAAAAAATTTACTCCTAATTAATACAAATAAGACTTAATCGGTTAACTAATTCTTTCAACCATTAACAAGGAGGAGGGGAAAAAGCTGAACCTTAATACGCTCAAACTAAAAGGGATGGAAAGTTTCCAAGAACAAAACCCCCAATTCAATATCCTTGACTTCAATTTTCATAATGAAGAACAGCTAGCCAATCTAAAATGGGATGGGACAGATAAAAAGACGCTGTTGAGGAATTTGCAGGCTTATCAGCGTCTATTACGAATTTATCCCGATGTTAACGCCGCACAAACCTTGCAAGAACAGGGTTTTGATTCTGCTTTTAAAATAACTGCTTTAAGCAGAAATCAATTTGTCAAGGAATTGGGACCGCTGTTGGGTGAGCAGGGAGATGCCAAGGCAGAGAAAATCCATAGCCGGGCGGAAAACAAAAAAAATCAGGTAATGCATACCTGGGCGGCGGCTCAAAATATTACCTCGCCACATTTCAAAGCCATGAGGGTCAATAGTATTAACAGCGGTGTCAATGCTTTTTTTGAAAGAATGCCCAGCTATCAAGACATCTTCGGCAGTTTGGATTACTGTCAGTGCGAGCATTGCAAGTCAATATTTGGTCCGGCGGCCTATTTTGTCGACCTAATGCGAATTACCGAAAAATACGTTAACAAGCCCAATGAAAAGACCATACCGCCGGGCATGAAACTATCTGACAGAAGGCCCGACTTGACCAAAATCAAATTGATCTGTGAAAATACCAATGGCACCATGCCTTACCTGAGAATTGTTAATGAAAGGCTGGAAGACCTGGTGGGCAGGACCTTAAAGGAAAGAGACAACCTTTATCAAACCCTGGCCAACCAATACTATCCCTTTAATCTTCCCTTCCAGCTCCCCCTGGAAAGGATACGCCAATATTTGCAAAGACTAAAGACTGAATTGTGGCAAATTTATGATGCTTTTGCTTCTTCTGATAAAAATAAGGCGGCAGAATACCTAAAATTGTCAACGGAAGAGTGGCAGCTTTTAACCAGCGAGAATACCAATGAGGATAAATTAAAAGAATATTATGGCATAGCCGATTTAAGCCGATTAACGGATGCTGCAACCTTTTGCAACCAGACAGGGCTAACGTTCAAGCAACTACGGGATTTATTGTACCAGAATCTTTCCGAAGAAGAAGTTGAGCAAGGCATTGCCAAGCAGTTCTTTATCAACCAAGGACTGCCCAATTATCTCCGTATTGAGGCCGCAGGAGAAAAACAGGTAATAAAAAATCTCAACAACACAGCCCTTGACCGACTGCACCGATTTCTGAGGCTCGTCAGAAAAACGGGCTGGACCTATGCTGAACTGGATTGGTCCCTCCACTGCGTGAAAAAAGGAATACCAGCCCTAGATGATAGTGCCTTGGCCGGGCTTGCCGGCATCAAGGAACTGGCAAGCCAGCTGAATGTTTCAACAGCCGACGCCTGTGCCTTACTTTTTGACCTTAAATCCTATGGTGTGGGAATTGACCCGGCAAATTCTGCAGCACCCTTTGACCTCGTCTTCAATGGTGCCGGTGTAAAAACATACAGGCCTAAGTATCCATGGAACCCCATGTATACACAGGATGTTATGCAGTGG
Source organism: Desulforamulus reducens MI-1 (assembly GCF_000016165.1). Classification (GTDB taxonomy): domain Bacteria; phylum Bacillota; class Desulfotomaculia; order Desulfotomaculales; family Desulfotomaculaceae; genus Desulfotomaculum; species Desulfotomaculum reducens. The sequence continues at coordinate 1,061,504 of NC_009253.1, forward strand.
CAGGTTGCGGCCGATGATGATGCAAACCGTAACCTAGCTGTTCGTATGGCCGCAGCTGTGGCACTGTCCCAGGATCATGTAAAATTGCTTGCTCAAAAGCTTTTTGGCACAGAACAGCCGGTTAACATGACGGTGGAAAACCTTTCCTTGCTTTACCGCCATGCCAAGTTGGCAGCTTTGCTAACACTGCCTGTTCCCCAATATCTAAAATTTATTGCTTTATTGATTGATGATGTATGCCGCTTCACCGCCGGCAGTATAATGGAGACTGTCCAAACTGCCAGTCTCCTGCGCCGTTCGGGTATGAATGTTTTTGACCTTGACTATATCGTAAACGGCATGAATAGCCCCTTTGTCGACACTTCCTACAGGGAGCAAGATGTCGAACCATGGCTAAAAACCCTTCCTGCACTGGTTAAGAGCGCTGCCCTGCCAGCTGGGGAGCAGCAAAGTGAGCAGGAGAAAAAAATCATTGAACAGCTTGCTATTTTCTTTGGTGCCCGGACAGAGCAAATACAGGCGTTGCTTTCCCTTACAGGGCATACCGCGCTGGTTCCGATCTTCTTGGATGCAACCAAAAAGGAAGAGGCCAAAGGCATTATTAAAGATGTGGCGAGACATCTGGTGTTAGTTCGCAAACTTAACCTCAAGGTCCAGGAAATTGAAAGCATCCGGCAACATCCGGCAAGCTACGGTATCAAAAATCCAACAAGCCTAAGTCCCTATGACATAATCAAGCTTATTCGTTTTAAAGAACTTGCAGCCAGCTATGACGATCCCCAGGACCATCTAACAGCCTATATGAATGCAGCCAATGAAGCCGAGGCATCCCAGGAGATGGCCGCCCTGACTGGACAAGAGGAAGGGCAAATCACAATTCTGTGGGCACTATTTAAGGATGCAAATCGTATGGACATCCTATATAAAATTTACCGAGTATGGGAACTGATCCAACAAACCGGTACCAATCTTTCCTTCCTGCAAAGCTTAAATAACCTGGCTGGCAAAGGTGTGACGGGGAGTTGGGATACCTATGTTTCAGCGGCAGACAGTCTGATTACCGCAGTTAAGGCTCGTTATACAAATGAAGTATGGAATAAACTTTACGAGCAGCTAGAAGGAGAAGAGCAAGAAAACAAGCGTCAAGCCCTTATTGGCCTAGCTATTCATCAATTATCTCAAAATGAAGAAACCCAATGGATAAAAAACACCAGGAATTTGTATGAGTATCTATTAATTGATGTTGAAATGAGCGGCTGTGCGCAAATTTCCTATATCAAGGAGGGGCTTAATGCTGTCCAAATCTACCTAAGCCGCTGCCGTAAACAGTTGGAACCGGGGGTAGAGGATTTCTCTGTTCCTGAAATATGGTGGGAATGGATGATGAACTATCGGGTTTGGGAGGCTAATCGAAAGATTTTCCTATATCCCGAAAACTACATTGAACCTGCCCATAGAAATTCCAAAACCCGTCTTTTCAAAGAACTGGAGAATACCCTCAAGCAGGGTGATATCGATAACAAAACGGTGGAAGAAGCATATAAAAAGTATTTAGATGGTTTTGCTGAGCTGGCCAAGCTGGTATACGTGGACGCATATTACTGCAATGTCAGTGATGAAAAAAGGGAAGACGCACCCACGCTCTTTTTGTTTGCCCGGACACAAACCCAACCCTACACCTATTATTATATTGTTCGTGAAAGTGACGGAACCTGGTCAGAATGGCATAAAATTAACATTACAATTAATTCCGAATATATTACGCCTGTCTATGTATTTAACAGGCTGTTTGTATTCTGGGTTGAACTTAAGAAAAACGAGGATAACCAAGAAGCAGGCAAAAAAATCACCCAGCACAAGGCATCCATTAAATATACCTTCTATAACTTTAGTGGCGACTGGATCCAACCCCAAACACTGGTGGAGGACATGGTTATATCAGTTCAGGGCGGCCCGCAGTTGCCCGGTTATAACGGCCTATTTTCAGCCAGCCTTTTTGATATAGACCAGCTATGGTGGAAAAAAGTCTATGCCTTAAAGCTAGAAAAGGGCCGCTACTGGATGCTTGGTGCCGGGGCCAATAAATTTGAAAAGGTGATGCTGCTTTACGGTCCGCTGCTTAATACCAGTGATTTCGGTGGCTGGACACCACCGGACTTCAGCAAGTCGCCTGTCAAGGACTCCTTTGCCTTTGGACTGTATCAAACAGCTAAAAATTTCAAGGTTGTGAAGGATTACGGTTACGAAGGATGTCTGCCGGTATGCAAGCCTGTTGTCATTAACGATGACCTTGAAAAGGGGTTTATTGCTAATCCCGATGAATTCCTTTTTATAAGGAAAGATTCTGCTGATAGCATAACCTGCTTTAGACCAAAAATTGATAGTACCTCCGGCTGTTTGAACTTGTTGGACTCGGAAAACATTATTTGTGACAATTTCAGCGAACAACAAATAATGGATACTTTAGGAAAAGTATGCCTGGCTTCGGGTACGACCTGCCTTTCTACCGCCATGAGAAACAAGAAATACGAAATTTTTACGGTCAAAAATCATCCGGCTGCCTTTGTTTTTAAAGGAGAAAAGGAATCTTTTCTGCTGTGTGATCCTGATAAAAATTTACTGTCAATCAGCCGTGGTATTTATAACTCGGATACCCTTTTCAAAGCGGATTCCTTTGTGTCTTCTGCGGTGGATATTCAAAAAGAAGGCTCGGAGACCCTTTTCAATCAACTTGTGCAATATGGTTATCTTAGCCAACAGGGGATCATTTCCACCGATACATTGTTGAGAGACCTGGTAAAAGATCTTAATGACATTTTTTATGATCAAGCCCAAAAGGACGATAAAGTGGCGGCTGTGAAAAATATACTTATGCACAGGCCCCTCATCAAGCCTAATTCATTTGTATCAGCCGATGTAAAAATTGAACAAAGTGGTTCCACAGCCCTTTTTAACCAACTCATGAAATATGGTTATCTAGACAAAAACGGACGTTTGGATGCGGATATTGATTTCTATACCCTTTCACAGGACGTTGCCAGTATGCTGCAAGGACAGCCCGACCAGGACAAAAAGGTTCGTTTTGTGGTGGATACCTTGTACCGAAGCGCCTTTCCAACTTCTGTAGGCTTTTTTGTGGGCAAAGAGCCGGCTTACAGTGTCTGTGACTTCAAATTCAAAGCCACCCGGATGACTACGGCAGCTGTACACAAGCTAAGTACGGCATTGTTTACTGGTAGCATAGACAAACTTCTAAGTCTGGAATCCCAGCAAATACCTGTTGAAAGCGAATTGCCCTTTCAAAGATTCCACTTCAGCGAACCTAAAGTTGAAGTGCCCGAAGTTTTGGACGGTACTCAAGTGGACTTTTTTGGTACTTATGGCCTGTATTATTGGGAACTGTTTTTCCATGCACCGCTGTATATTTATAAACTTTTGCAGACCAATCAAAAATTCCAGGATGCTGAAAAATGGATTAAATATATTTTTAATCCGACTCTGCCGCAAAATCCTGTCAGGGAAGATACCTTCCAGACTTCCAGACTAGGCATCCGTGACTCTCGGGCAATCTACAAAATATTGTGTGACCAAGGTATTATTACTGCGGAGGGTATGGTAAGTCCATCATTTACCAGGAAAACACCCTTGAACACTTACTTGAAAACTATTTTGAATCAGGAACAGATTGAATCTGTAAAGAATATATTGTTGAATTACAAGATAAGCAATCAGGTGGCACACTTTTGGCAATTCCAGCCCTTTCGTAACCATACATTGGAATCATTGCTTGACCAGTTGAAAAACCCCGGTGAGATTGCAGCTTATAATAATACTCCCTTCGACCCCCATGCCATTGCCCGGCTTAGGATAGGAGCCTATGAGAAAATGGTGGTCATGCAGTATATAGATAACCTGCTGGAATGGGGTGACTCGCTGTTTGCCCGGTATTCATGGGAATTCATCACGGCAGCTACACTGCTTTATATATGTGCCTATAACCTGCTGGGAGAAAGGCCTGAAAACATGGGACCAGCTAAAACGCCTACACCAGTGACCTTTCAAGATATTTTCCAAAAATACCAGTACGATATTCCCCAATTTCTTATCGATCTGGAGCATGTAACGGGCCAGCATCCTCCGGATACAGCGGGTACACCCTTTAATGAATTTGATGCTTATTTTTGTGTGCCGGAAAACACGGAGTTCATAGGTTATTGGGACAGAGTGGAAGACAGGCTCTATAAAATCCGGCATTGTCTTAATATTGACGGTGTCAAACAGGCACTACCGCTGTTTCAGCCGCCAATAGACCCGGCTCAATTGGCCCGTTTTGCTACGGCGGAAAGCGATATTCTTTCAATAATTTCCCACGGCAAAACCGACGTGCCCCACTACCGTTTTAACCATATGCTGGAGAAAGCCAAAGGCATGGCAGCCACTCTTTCCCAGCTGGGCAGTAGTTTGCTTTCGGTATTGGAGAAAAAGGACACAGAGGCTTTGACTCTGCTGCGCTCCACCCATGAAAAGAATATTCTCAATCTGACAACGCTGACCAAAGAAAAGCAGCTTGAGGAAATCAATGAAACAATAGAGTCACTTCGGCAAAGCTGGAGCAGTGCCCAAAACCGTCTGCAGCATTACCAGAGCTTGTATGATGAAAACCTCAATGCGTTGGAAAATACCAGCCTAAACCTTATGCAATCTTCAGTGGGCTTACAGGTTGTGTCAAGCTGTATACGTGGTCTATCGGTGGCAGGTTACTTAACGCCCAATATCTATGGCTTTTCCAACGGGGGTATGGACTTTGGTCAAGCCATCAATGCTGGTGCTCAGGTTATCGATGTAACGGCTGGCATCATGAGCCAGACCGCGGGTGTTATCGCTACGGGCGCCCAGTATGTACGCCGCCGGGAAGAATGGAAGATCCAGTGTGATATTGCTCGGTACGAGGTGCAACAGATCGAAAAACAGATATCAGCCAACCAGGCACGGCTGGCCTATATGGAAAGAGAACTGGAAATTCATCAGAAGAACATCCAACAGGCTGACGAATATGAATTGTTTATCAAAAACAAGTTCACCAACCAAGACCTCTATCAATGGATGATTGGTCGTATTGCCAGTGTTTACTTTCAGACCTATCGAATGGCCCTTGATACGGCCCTGGCTGCCCAAGCAGCATACCAGAACGAACTGTGCAGGGATGATCAGTTCATTGCATTTGATTATTGGGATAGCCTGCATAAAGGGCTTTTGACCGGAGAAAGCCTGTTGCTCTCTTTAAGTCAAATGGAGAAGGCCTATCTGCAAAATAACGTACGCCAGTTGGAAATTGAAAAAACCATCTCCCTACTGCATTTAGATCCACAGAGTTTCATGGCATTTAAGTGGGGTATCAACGGGGCTGAAATAGGAAAACTTACCTTCGAACTGAGTGAAAAGCTCTTTGACTTTGATTTTCCCGGCCACTATCGCAGGAAGATAAAATCCATTTTGGTTACTATTCCTGCCATCATGCGGCCCTATCAAAACATCAATGCCACCCTGGTGCAAAACAGTAACAAAATTGTTCTGAAGCCTGATATAAAGGCCATTGAACACGTTATGGAGCCGGCCACTTATCCGGATTATCCCGATGGCTCCCTGCGTGAAAACTGGTTGCCGAACCAGCAGATAGCCATTACCCGTGGCGTTGATGACAGCGGTCTTTTTGTGCTGGATTTTCGTGATGAACAATACCTGCCCTTTGAAGGAACGGGAGCAGTATCCCGCTGGACCTTGCACCTGCCTCCCGAATCCAACAGAATTGATTTTAACACCATATCCGACATTATCCTTCAAATAAAATATACCGCCCAAGATGGGGGAGAAAATTTAGCCAACCAAGTGAAAGCTTTGCTTTATGCCGATAACCCACCATATCCCTATTCATTGGCCAAGTGTGTTGATCTGAAGCAAAGCTATCTGGCAGAATGGCAAAAATTTATCAATAGCTGGCCCTCGGGGGGGCTGCAGCAGATTTCTTTCCCCATTAACGATGAAATGATTTTGCCAAATTTGAAAGATGTACAAATAAGTACAGCCACTGTTCTTCTGCAAACCCCGGCAGGGATTGAGGTATCTGATAGAGACAGTACCAGCCAATTTGTTTATTTGAAGACCGGAGATAAAGATCGTCAACCGGTGCCGATCAATAACAATATCGGCAGTATAGTCTTGTCCAAGACCCTTCCAATAAAGGAGAACTGGCTTCTGGAACTGGATACGGCCCGGCTGCCCGCTGTGCTGCTGGACAAAGGGGTGATCAACCCGCATGTTTTATTGGACATGGTAGTTCTTATTGGCTATGAGTCCAACGTATTTAACAAGCCCAAGAAAAATTAAAATATAAAAATTAACAAGGAGGCGTAATAATGGGTTGGGAAAATTGTGTAGCTAACATCAGAACCACCCTTGATCGAAATGCAAAGGAAGTTAATGAAGTAAACTGGTCTGCAATAGACCAGGATGCTCTGGATAACGATACATTTAGAAATGGGTCACCCTTCTCTCTGATATGTCCAAGCAGGCATTGCACGGATTTTGCCGATATTTCTCCCCAGGCCCATAGGATTTGTCGTTGCGAGGATATGAACGGCAATCCGATACCTAATTGCGAACCTAAAGACTATTTGTATCCTTATCCGTCTCAGGTTTGTTTAAACATAGACAATCCAAGTGATTATAGTGGTAAAAGAAGTCGGGCTTGCACTAGGCAGGGGGACAGTTACTATCAACTTACCTGTCACTGCTGCTGCTCCTGCTTTGCATATGGAACCAAGATAGGTACCCCCAACGGGCACAAGAAAATAGAAAAGTTTGCAGTGGGTGATTTGGTCTTGGCAGCTGGTATCGAAACCAGTGCCGGAGGGATAAAATTAAATTGGTCACCGTTGAAAGTGTCTTTTAGTTCTGGTACAGGGCCTGACAGCCACCAGCCTGCCATGGTATATATAAGGCACGGCGATACGGGTTCCATTATAGTTACGCCGGATCATTTATTTCTTATGCCTAATGGAAAGTTGAAAAGGGCAGATCGGCTGGTGCCCGGAAAAGATCAATTGGTTTCATACGAAGGTCGGCCCGTGCCCGTTCATGAAGTGAGTATAGGAGAATATGAAGGCGGTGTTCATCACATTGCCACCCAAAAGAATTTTACAGGGGATTTGGATGGGCACCTGCTTTTATCTGAAGGGGTGGTTTCCGGTGATTTCAATCTCCAGATTCATGCTACGGAATTAAAAGAAAAGTATTTTATAGTGGATCATGACAGTTATCCCCAAATTGGCACCAAGGAATATATAGAACAAAATAACGAGTTGGTACAGGGAAGCTATTTGAATTTTCAGGTTGCCGGCCTAAACGAAAGCAATACGGCACCTCAACCCCTGAAATATTTCGTTCATGGACAAAAAGTCTCGTATATTCCCGAAACTGCGGCAAAATACTTGAGCAGCTTACAAGAAATCGATGTCAATGATAACGCGGAAAAGCGCAGCTTTTCCGAAATGAACATGGGAAATGCTGCGGTTAATTACGTCCTTAAACTGTTCAGAGGATTTTATTCAAACATCATCTTCCATCATGACATTGCCCGCCTTGAGCCCAATGCATATGCCTTTAACCAGTATGGAAAGGATATAGTTGTCCTGTCTGGGGGACTGAGCAGGATTAAAAACCTGCAAATGGAAGGCCTGGCGGTAATATTAAGCCATATGGTCACAAGACTTCAGAAAAGTGATCCCCTTGACTATAATGGTTATACTTCCGTAGCCATGGCAGACTATTACAGCCCCAGTGTATTGCAGACAGTCCTGTTTGACAAGCTGTATGCCGATGTCCTTAAAGAAGGCGTAAAACAGATTGAAGACAACATCTTTTCCAATATAGACAAAAAGCATGCTGCCTTTGAGGAAGATCCATATACTCCCACTTGGGAGACTCGTCTGGATTCCCTAGATGCAGGCTATGCCATGGATTTCCCGCCTGAGGAAATAGGCGGACCCGTATTCCAGGGATTAAAGCTACAGGGTGCTGAGGCCTTTTCAGCGGTGCTAACCCAGGATTCCTTTATAGCCGGCGATATTGACTCGGCAGTTTCTCGGCAGGTCTTTGAAATGTTAAAGAAAAACAAAGTTCTGGACGAACAGGGAGTTTTAAGTAGCAAATTCAGCATTGATACTGACCTTGACTTTTTATTCAAAGAAAAGCCAAAAAATCTCAAGAGATACCTTACGGAAGGGGTTCGCTATATGCTTATGCATGAACATGCTAAAATCCGCCTGACCTTCAATTTACCGATGTCTGCAGCAAGGGTATCTGCTGTCAGCAACTATGAGCTAGAGCCCGAAACCAGTATTTTTCATGCCGAAGTAGATGAAAAGGATGCCTCTGTCCTATGGCTGGCAGCTCCATTACAGAGAGATAAAGAATATACTTTGACTGTTTCCAATTATTTTACATCCCAGGACGGATCGACTCTTGACCCTAAATATAATAGCATCAAAGTTAAACTTAGTTAGTTATCTGATTATATTATTCACTAAAATACACTAATAATTTACCCAAAATGGGTGGCTTACACCTGCTATTTTTGGTTTCTGTTAATTTTCGTCATAAAACTCGGAGAGGTACGCTTAAAGTGCCTCTTTAAGCTATCTTTTTATTCTATAAGAAAACATAAAACTTCCGATATACATAAGGGTCAGATGCCGAATACCGTTTTGAAAGAAAGAGGGATACCTATGGAATCAGCGATGCCAGCCAACAGCAAACTGATAAATCAAAAAATAAAATTTGGCAAACTTTTAGGGTTAAAAGGTGCGGTTTCCTCTGAAGTATTATATGCCGCCAAAGGTAATGCAGAGTATCTTCACAATTTAATGATATCCAAAAATAAGCCAGAATTCATGCACTATCTTTTGAAAAATCCCGTACAAACTAATATTAACCCGACTGAACAAGAGATTGTAAATTTTGTTGAGGAGTTAGAAAGGAAATTATTCCATCAGGAACAAAAGCAGTCTTATGAAAGGCGGTACGGTATTTTTTTTGAACTGGACCCCAAAAAAGATTCCAGAGCCGAACCCTGCAAGTCCTGGGCCCCAATAAAGACCCCTGACTTTCGGGAGGTATACCTTGACCATAATGCCACGACCCCCGTCCGTCCCGAAGTAGCAAGTGTATTGTTGAATTATTATTCCGGCAAGTACGGTTTCGGTAATCCAAGCAGCAACACAGTACAGGGTTCCTACGCAGCAGCCCTTGTCAGCGAGGCCAGGCAGCGGATTGCCAATTGTCTCGCGGCATCTCCCAGGGAAATCATTTTTACTGGTTCAGGCAGCGAAGCCAACAACCTTGCTATAAAAGGGATTGCCTTTAAGGATTTAGATAAAAAAGGACATCTTATTACCAGTAAGGTGGAACATCCTTCTGTACTTAGAGTCATGGAATACTTAGAAACCATAGGGTTTTCGGTTACATATCTTGCTACAGATAAATACGGCCAGGTTTTGCCAAATTCAGTAAAACAGGCCATAAGAAAGGATACACTTCTTGTGTCCCTTATGGCAGCTAACAATGAGATCGGGACCATCAATCCCCTCAGAGAAATCGGGCAGATTTGTAGAGAACGTAACATTCTCTTTATGGTTGATGGCATTCAGGCCTTCGGCAAGATACCCCTTAATCCCAAAGAAATGGGGATATCCCTACTGTCTTTTTCAGGACATAAAATTTACGCCCCCAAAGGTATTGGTGGCTTATATGTGGAAAAAGGTATTTCTCTTATTCCGCAGGTGCACGGAGGTGGTCAGGAGTCAGGCATCCATTCGGGAACTGAAAACGTGGGTTCTATTCTTGCCCTTGGCAAAGCGGCAGAATTGGCCCACGGGGAAATGGAAAAAGAGAGGGTGCGGTTTCTTGAACTGCGAAGCTTCTTTCTTGACGGTCTTAAGGAAATTGAACCGTGTTTCATTCTATACGGTTCTTTGGAAAACCGTATCCCCAACAATTTAAGCATTGGCTTCCCCGCTGTGGACAGCGGTGCTTTACTGCGCAGTCTCAATAGGATTGGTATCAGTGTTTCGGCAGGGTCAGCCTGCAGTTCAAAAAAGTTCAAGAATTCCTATGTATTGGAAGCGATAGGTGCAGATACAGAGAAGTATGCCACAATTCGTTTTGGCTTTGGATTACAAACAAAAGAAGAAGATGTAGCGTATCTCCTCAAATACCTGAAACAGATTTTGAATTTGATAAAAGAAACCAAATAACTGCCTGCTGACAGTATTAAAGCTATTATTGCCCAACGGTGTTTTAATGTGAGAACTGCGGGGAATGTCAATTAAAAGCCTAACATTTAAACCCCAAAGGACCAAAATTTTGGAGGAGTATTTAATTACGTCTAAAACCAGCCAATTTAAGTTGATACAAAAAGGTAAACAGTGAGTGTTGCTAGCTACTAAAACGTAGTTTTGCGACACTTACTTCTTATAAAAGGTATTTTCTAATCATAATATGTCGATAAAAAATATACCCAAAATTGTAGGTGTTTGTTATAAAAGAAAGAATGGTAATGTTATAAAGCAACTGGACAGAATTTTCTGGTATTGAAAGGATAGGTTTATGAATTATTACGCTCACTCAGATAAAGAAAAGGATAAGAACCAGTGGCATTTACTTAGGGATCATTTGCAAGGAACAGGTGTAACTGCCAGCACCTTTGCCAAATCATTCGGTGGAGAAACAATTGCCCATGTTGCTGGTCTTCTGCATGATCTGGGAAAGTATTCGCCTGAGTTTCAGAAGCGTCTGGAAGGCCATAGCATTAAGGTTGATCATTCTACGGCAGGTGCAATTGAGGGGGGAAAACGGTATGGTCTGATAGGTAAAATTTTGGCCTATATTATAGCGGGACATCATAGTGGTCTACCTGACTGGGGCAGTGTAGCAGACGAAACCTCCTTAGAAGCCAGACTAAAAAAGAAATTATATGATTACATGAGTTTTTCTAAAGAAATAAATTTACCTGTAGAAAAGGATATTACAATGCCCGCCATAAGGCCAATAGTAGGTGCAGGTTTTAGTGTTCAGTTTCTTACAAGACTATTGTATGCGTGCTTGGTTGATGCAGATTTCCTTGATACAGAAAGGGCCTTGAATCCAGAGAAGGCTGCTGCCCGTGTTAAAAAGTATTCGCTCAAAAAACTATCGAATAATCTGGAACAGTATCTCAATAATCTGTGTACGAAAGCTTCAGATACTGCAATTAACAGGAAACGGTATAAAATTCTTGCCAACTGCAGGGAGAAAGCAGAATGCGAACCGGGTTTGTTTACACTTACAGTCCCCACAGGTGGTGGAAAGACACTGTCTTCCTTGAGTTTTGCCCTAAGACATGCCATAAGATATGAAAAGGAAAGAATATTTTACGTGATACCCTTTACCAGCATTATCGAGCAAAATGCTATGGTTTTTAAAAGGGTGATCGGCGAGGAAAATGTGCTTGAACACCACAGTAATTTTGCATATCCGCAAGAAGACCAGTGGGAGATGGAAAATGATTTAGCGGACAAACTAGCACAACAAAAACTAGCCACCGAAAACTGGGATATGCCTGTTATCGCCACAACCAATGTGCAATTTTTTGAATCTCTTTTTGCAGCTAAGAGTTCAAGATGTCGTAAAATACATAATTTAGCTAACAGCGTAATTATCATTGATGAGGCACAAATGATACCAACGGGCTTCCTAAAACCATGCCTAAATGCGGTGGTAGAACTGGTTGCTAATTATCATGCAACAATAGTTTTGTGTACCGCAACACAGCCAGCTATTAACAAATTTCTTCCTAAAGAGATAGTTCCAGTTGAAATAATCGATAACCCGGAAGAGTTATACAAAGCTTTTAAAAGAGTGCAGGTGCATAACATAGGAACAGTATCCGATGTAGAATTAGTTGAAAAGTTGGTCAGCCAAGACCAAGTATTATGCATAGTGAATTCAAAAAAACATGCCCGTATCTTGTATGAAGGGATTCGTGGCGATGGCACCTTTCATCTGAGCACAAGGATGTGTCCGGTTCACCGAACAAAAGTGTTGGAAATGGTGAAGGAAAGACTTAAAGAAGGACAAGTGTGTCGCGTTATCTCAACGCAATTGATTGAGGCAGGGGTAGATATTGACTTTCCTGTAGTTTATCGGAGTATGGCAGGGATCGACTCAATTGCCCAGTCAGCAGGACGCTGCAACAGAGAGGGATTGCGCGAGATGGGACAAGTATATGTGTTTTGGCCTGAGAAGCACGGTATGCCAAGGGGGTGGCTGAACCGAACAGCTTCCTTGGGTAGTATGGTTTTTAAAAGGTATGAAGATCCCCTGGGTTTGGAAGGGGTAAAAGCGTATTTCACTTCTTTATATGATGTTGATGCTGCTGAATTGGATAAGAAATGTATTATGGAGGACATCCGGGAGCAAGAGAGGCAGTTGAGGTTTCCTTTCAGGACCATTGCAGAGAAATTTAAACTAATGAATGACAACACCAGTACAATTGTGATTCCTTGGGATAAATATTGCCAGAAAACTCTGGCAGAAGCAGAAAGTAATCTCTTTTCCGGTTCATACGCCAGGAAATTACAGAGGTATGGGGTTGCGGTATATGAGAAGGAATTCAGGGAACTCCTTGAATTTGGCGCTTTGGAAGTAGTGGGTGGGAGGTTTTACGTACTAAAAGAGGATATGTTTGACGCTTATTACAGCCAGGAAACAGGGCTTAAGCCCTTCACAGAAAGCATGTTTCTGAATGATACACTAATTATTTAAGGAAAGGGGGAATTGCCATGGGTTATGGTATCCGGCTTTTGGTTTGGGGAGAATTTGCATGCTTCACAAGGCCGGAAATGAAGGTGGAAAGAGTCAGTTATGATGTCATGACTCCTTCTGCCGCCAGAGGCATATTGGAGTCCATTCACTGGAAACCATCCATAGTCTGGAAGATAGACAAAATCCATGTACTAAACGAAATTAGGTTTGACAATGTTCGGCGCAATGAGGTGGGCAGTAAAATCCCGACCGGCAATGTTCGGAAAGCCATGAAGGGGGAGCCTACCCTACTGTGCCAGTATGCCTCAGAAGACCGCCAACAGAGGGCCACCCTTCTTTTACGTAATGTGGCATACGTAATTGTAGCCCATTTTGAAATGACTAGTAAAGCGGGACCCCAGGATTCACCGGAGAAGCACTATGCTATCTTTTCACGGAGGGCCAGGCAGGGGCAGTGCTTCCAGCAGCCCTACTTTGGCTGCAGGGAATTTCCAGCTAAGTTTCGTCTTATAGAAGAGGATGAACCAACCCCTCATTCCCTACATAAGGGAGATAAGGATCTGGGATGGATGCTGCTGGATATAGATCATGAGGATGGAATGAACCCACGGTTCTTTAGGGCTACCATGAAAGACGGGCTAATTGAAGTACCTCCGATGGAAAGGGGGTTGACCGTCCTGTGATTATCAATGCCCTATATCAATACTATGGAACGCTACTAAATGATCAGGATTCCGGGGTAAGCAGGCCCGGGTTTAGTAAAGCAAAGGTGGGCTACTGCTTGGTACTTTCCAGAGAAGGGCAATTGCTGGATATTATTGACCTGCGGGTGGAAAGAAACAAGAAGTTAGTATCAAGAGAAATGGATGTACCGGAGCAGGTAAAAAGAGCATCCGGTGTAGCGGCAAACTTTCTGTGTGATAACTGCACTTATATTTTAGGATTGGGCCAGAAGAACAAGCAAGAAAAGAGAGATAGAATCAAGAAATGTTTTGAGGCTTTCGTCCAGAGGCAAGAGGAAATACTGCAAGGTGTAGAGGATGAAGGAGCCGTAGCACTATTAAAATTTTTGCGGGGTTGGGACATAGCCTCTGCGGTAGAGCACCCTGCGATTATTAGACAGCTTGATGGGTTAGTCGAGGGTAGTAACCTTGTGTTTAAGCTGGAAGGGAACGAAGGCTATATCCATGAACGGAAGACAATCAGGGAGGCGTGGAATAGACATAGGAATGCCCAGGTATCAGATATTAGAATGCAGTGTTTGGTTACAGGAGAAAAAACGGGAATTGCCCGGTTGCATCCGAGCATTAAAGGAGTGACAGGGGCACAACCCAGCGGGGCATCTTTAATATCCTTTAACCTTAACTCTTTTACGTCTTACAGAAAAACCCAGAGCTTCAATGCGCCGGTGGGAGAGGAAGCGGTCTTTGGCTACACAACTGCTTTGAATTACCTGCTGGGGAGTGAGAAACACCGGATTAGAATCGGCGACACTACTACCGTATTTTGGGCAGAAAAATCTACCAACGGACTTGAGGAAGATTTGTTAGGTTTACTTTTTTTCCCGGTTGCTGAGGAAAACGGTAAAAGTGATAAAAAAGACGACCATTCCTTGCGTCAAGCTACAAGGGACCCCCAAACAGTGAAACTACTACATGATATTTTTCGCAGGGTGAAAGAAGGCAAAGCTGTTAGCCAGGAGCTTACAGGGATAAATTTAAACACAAACTTCTACATCTTGGGTTTGGCCCCCAATGCTAGCCGCTTGGCGGTAAGATTTTGGCATGTTGATACTTATGGAAAGCTTATTGCAAAGATAGCGCAACACTACCGTGATATGGCAATGGTCAAAAACTTTGAAAAAAACCCGTACTTCATTCCATTAGGGATGATTTTAAAAGAAACAGCACCACTTAAAGATAGTAAAAGGATTGCACCCTTACTGGGTGGTGTTTTGATGCGGGCCATTCTCTCAGGCACACCCTATCCTATGTCTTTATATAGCTCAATGATATCCCGAATCAGGGCGGATCAGGAAGTTAATTATGTGCGGGCAGCTGTAATAAAAGCTTGCTTGGTTAGACACGAACGTTTTTATAACAAAGGAAACGAGGTGGAATTGACAGTGGCATTAAATGAGCAAAACAGCAACAAGGGTTATTTATTAGGACGTTTATTCTCCTTGCTGGAAAAAGCGCAGGAGGATGCTAACCCGGGCATAAATTCATCTATCAGGGACAGATATTTTGGGTCTGCTTCTGCTACGCCCGGATCGGTTTTTCCAATCCTGTTAAGACTTGCCCAGCACCACATTACAAAAGCGGAATACGGAAGGCATACTGATAAGAGGATAGAAGACGTAATCTCCAGTATTGATGGCTTCCCGGCCTATCTAACCCTTGAGGAGCAGGGACAATTTGTCCTTGGGTATTATCAGCAGCGCCAAGCGTTGTATACAAAAACTGAGAAAAAAGGAGAGCTAAACAATGTTCGAACCAATTAAGAACAGGTATGAGTTTGTATTGTTCTTTGACGTAGAGAATGGAAATCCTAATGGTGATCCTGATGCTGGCAATATGCCTCGTATTGATGCTGAAACTGGATTAGGACTGGTTACTGATGTTTGTCTTAAAAGAAAAATTAGAAACTATGTAGATATAGTAAAAAACGGTATTGAAGGGTTTGATATCTACGTGCGTGAAGGGTCAATATTAAATAACCAGCACATGAAGGCATATAGTGCCCTCGACATTAAGCCGGAATCAAAGAAACTGCCCAAGAATGAAGAGGATGCCAGAAGGGTTAAAGCCTTCATGTGTAAGCACTTTTACGATATCCGTACCTTTGGAGCAGTTATGACTACAGAGGTTAATTGTGGACAGGTGCGTGGCCCAGTACAAATTAACTTTGCTCGCAGCATTGACCCAATTGTTCAACAAGAGGTTACCATTACAAGAATGGCGGTGACATCTGTAAAAGATGCTGAGAAGAAAGATAGGGAAATGGGACGCAAACATATTGTTCCCTATGCATTGTACAGGGCGGAAGGCTATGTTTCTGCCCATTTAGCTGAAAAGTCAGGATTTACTAAGGAAGATCTAGAGTTGCTTTGGCAATCATTGACAAATATGTTTGATCATGATCGGTCGGCAGCCAGAGGTAAGATGGCTACCAGAAAACTAATTATTTTTGAACATGAGACGGCACTAGGAAATGCCTCTGCACATAGTCTGTTTGATATGGTTGAGGTTTCAAGAAAGGATCTAATCCGTCCACCCAGAGCCTATAGCGATTATAAAGTAACGGTTAATATGGCAGCATTACCCGCAGGGATTAAATTAATGGAAAAGTAACATGGAAAAACTTTATGAAGAAGATGATCTATTAGCATTGTCTGGAATTCAGCATTTTGCCTTTTGTGAAAGACAGTGGGGGCTTATTCATGTAGAAAGTCAGTGGGTTGAGAATGTAAAAACAGTTGAAGGGAAAAATATGCATAAAAGAGTTGATGACCCCTATTTTACGGAAACGCGTGGTGACGTAAAGATTGTGAGGTCAGTTCCTCTTATGTCCAAAACCCTTGGTCTGTATGGTGTGGCAGATGTAATTGAAATTCAGCAACATGATGACAACTTCGGTATCGTAAATTACAGCATTGTTGAATATAAACGAGGAAAGCCCAAAGCAGATGACAGGGACCAGGTTCAATTGTGTGCTCAGGCCCTTTGCCTTGAAGAAATGCTCGCCATTACTATTAATTATGGATACCTTTTCTATGGTGAGACGAAACACAGATACAGAGTTGAGTTTAATAATTGTTTAAGGACTAGAGTTCAAGAACTTGCGCAAAGAATGCATCTACTGTTTGAAAAAGGGCAAACTCCACCAGCAGTATATAATAAGAAATGTAAAAATTGTTCCTTGTTTGACATATGTGTTCCAGAACTCTCCAAGGTAAACAAAAGAACACAAAAATATCTAAGCCGAGTGTTTGATGATATGAGGATTGAATAGTCGGGGGAGCACAGACATGAGAAAAATGTTGAATGTTCTTTATATAACAAATCCTGAGGCTTATTTGGCAAAAGATGGGGAAAACCTTGTGGTAAGAGTTCAGGATGAAGAAATTTTCAGAACTCCTATTCACTATCTGGAGGGTATAGTTACCTTTGGTTATATGGGTGCAAGCCCCGCTTTACTGGGAATGTGTGTTGAGAAAGGGGTTACGGTATCTTTTTTAACTGCCCATGGTAAGCATCAGGCTACAGTACATGGAACTCCCAAGGGCAATGTGCTATTGAGAAGAAAACAGTACCGTCTGGCTGATTCTGAAAGTGAATCTGCAAAGCTGGCTTCAATGTTTATTATCGGGAAAATTGCTAACTGCAGGACGGTACTCCGCCGTTTTATGAGTGATTACGGAGATAAGGTTCAAATTGAAGAAGTTGATCGTGTCTCTAAAATAATGGCTCGTAATGTATTGAGGCTAGGCAAAGAACTATTGCTTGATGAAGTGAGAGGAATTGAAGGCGAATCAGCACAAATGTATTTTTCTGTATTTGACCAACTAATTATATGTCATAAGGACCACTTTTTTATGAAAGGAAGAAATCGCAGACCGCCATTGGACAACATGAACGCATTGTTGTCATTCCTATATAGTCTACTTTTGCATGAGACCCGATCCGCTCTAGAAACTGTTGGATTAGATCCATATGTTGGTTTTTTACACCGTGACCGACCGGGTAGGACCGGGTTGGCCCTAGACCTTATGGAAGAATTTCGGCCGTACTTGGTAGACAGATTAGCATTAAGTTTAATTAATAGACGGCAAGTCACAGGAGATGGATTTTTGAAAAAGGAATCGGGTGGAGTTATTATGAAGGAGAATGTTCGAAAAATCGTGATAGAAGCCTGGCAAAAAAGAAAGAGAGAAGAAATAACCCATCCATTTCTGGAAAAAAAGATATATGTTGGTTTATTGCCCTATGCGCAAGCCCTATTGTTAGCTAGACATTTAAGGGGAGACTTAGATCGATATCCTCCGTTTGTATGGAAGTAAGAAGGAGACTTACAAATATTATGATGATGTTGATTACTTATGATGTAAATACTACAACCGATGCAGGTAAAAAAAGGCTGCGTCGAGTTGCCAAACAGTGTATTAATTATGGCCAACGAGTGCAAAACTCTGTATTTGAGTGCTTATTAGATCCAGCGCAGTTTGCAGAATTGAAAAATACTCTTGAAGAAATAATTGATAAGGAAAAAGATAGTCTTAGGTACTATTATCTTGGTAGTAACTGGAAAAAAAGGATTAAACACGTTGGTGCTAAAGAGATTTTTGACCCTGAAGGGACTATGATAATCTAAAGTGCGAATTCTAAGTAAACATGAAAAACTAGGTGTATCGCAAGTCCTAGTTTATAAGGGATTG
Source organism: Desulforamulus reducens MI-1 (assembly GCF_000016165.1). Classification (GTDB taxonomy): domain Bacteria; phylum Bacillota; class Desulfotomaculia; order Desulfotomaculales; family Desulfotomaculaceae; genus Desulfotomaculum; species Desulfotomaculum reducens. The sequence continues at coordinate 1,079,799 of NC_009253.1, forward strand.
TACACAAAACTGCCGTAAGATTAAGGGTAAAAAAAACAAGATAAATGTAGGTTCGCGAAAACAGGTATTTTAACCCTTAATAAATAAGGTTTTACGGCGAATGCTGTCGCCCCTCACGCAGGGGCGTGGATTGAAACGCATTAATTACCCCCCTTTGTCCAAACTGTGATACGTCGCCCCTCACGCAGGGGCGTGGATTGAAACAATAATAGCCCTGGTTACCTAGAAGCAATAAGGCGTCGCCCCTCACGCAGGGGCGTGGATTGAAACACCGCCTCATTGTCAGTGGTTATTATGCAATGTAGTCGCCCCTCACGCAGGGGCGTGGATTGAAACGTTAATGGCATGGTTCTATGCTGGCCTACAGGGGTCGCCCCTCACGCAGGGGCGTGGATTGAAACAGAAGATAATTTGTTCAATATGCTTGCTGATAAAGTCGCCCCTCACGCAGGGGCGTGGATTGAAACTATCTATAGAATTTTTAATATGTTCTTTTAACTGTCGCCCCTCACGCAGGGGCGTGGATTGAAACATTTAGTAAACCATTTTCAAGAATATATAAAGCAGTCGCCCCTCACGCAGGGGCGTGGATTGAAACACTTTGGATTGCTTTGAATTGCTAGGTTTTTTGAAGTCGCCCCTCACGCAGGGGCGTGGATTGAAACTCCATTGTTCTATTTCTGTATCCTGGAAAATTTGTCGCCCCTCACGCAGGGGCGTGGATTGAAACTCCATTGTTCTATTTCTGTATCCTGGAAAATTTGTCGCCCCTCACGCAGGGGCGTGGATTGAAACAGTAAACACTAAGACAAACAAAGTATATTATATGTCGCCCCTCACGCAGGGGCGTGGATTGAAACACATACAATCACACCACAGACAAATTTAAAACGCGTCGCCCCTCACGCAGGGGCGTGGATTGAAACTGCGGCAAGAAGTGCCTTTTCAACTGCATTATCAAGTCGCCCCTCACGCAGGGGCGTGGATTGAAACGGAAAGAGGGCATTAATGAGCCGGTCGAAGTCCCGTCGCCCCTCACGCAGGGGCGTGGATTGAAACGTTAATGAACCTGAACTCGAAAATTGGGACGGTAGTCGCCCCTCACGCAGGGGCGTGGATTGAAACAAAAATTACCGGACAGACAACAGATTAAATACGGTCGCCCCTCACGCAGGGGCGTGGATTGAAACTGAAGTTGATGCGTTATCAAGTTGCTGCTTTGATAAGTCGCCCCTCACGCAGGGGCGTGGATTGAAACTAGCTCCGTTCATGTCGTACCATTTATTGTTGTGGTATGTCGCCCCTCACGCAGGGGCGTGGATTGAAACTAGCTACAATTTTAAGCATCATCTTCCTGTGTTCAATGTCGCCCCTCACGCAGGGGCGTGGATTGAAACTCATTGATGCCGTCACCTCTGACATAATGCAACGTCGCCCCTCACGCAGGGGCGTGGATTGAAACTGAGAAAAAAGGTTACCTTAAAAAAATGATACCGTCGCCCCTCACGCAGGGGCGTGGATTGAAACTGTACTTCGGCAGGGCATACATTACCCCTTCCTCTGGTCGCCCCTCACGCAGGGGCGTGGATTGAAACATTTTTGTAGCGACAATAATAATCAATTATCAGAGTCGCCCCTCACGCAGGGGCGTGGATTGAAACATACCGGCCCTGGGTGTCAGGAGAAGCGGGAAGAGATGTCGCCCCTCACGCAGGGGCGTGGATTGAAACAATGGTACTGCTACTATTTGGTAGGTAGCACTCGTCGCCCCTCACGCAGGGGCGTGGATTGAAACAATAATTGCTATGCCTGAGTAAATTCCATGTACGTCGCCCCTCACGCAGGGGCGTGGATTGAAACTTCGTAACCAGACCGGGCATATCCGGTCTGGTTAAGTCGCCCCTCACGCAGGGGCGTGGATTGAAACTGCTTGTGACATTGTTCTTATCCTCCGTAGTTCGTCGTCGCCCCTCACGCAGGGGCGTGGATTGAAACATTTTGTTCTTTTGTTGTAATCTCCTGTACTTTTGTCGCCCCTCACGCAGGGGCGTGGATTGAAACTTTTTCCAAACGCTTTAATTCTACTTCCGCCTCCGTCGCCCCTCACGCAGGGGCGTGGATTGAAACATTGCACTTTGATATGGTTCTGTAGAATCTTTCATGTCGCCCCTCACGCAGGGGCGTGGATTGAAACATCTAAAAGTGATTGTTACTATATTTTATCTGCGTCGCCCCTCACGCAGGGGCGTGGATTGAAACAAATTTTACTATATCACCTTTAAATTCTCCTGTGCGTCGCCCCTCACGCAGGGGCGTGGATTGAAACTGAAGAAGATGGATTATGTGTGATTAGACAAGATAGTCGCCCCTCACGCAGGGGCGTGGATTGAAACCATGTGAAATACATTATGGACTTACATATGAAGATGTCGCCCCTCACGCAGGGGCGTGGATTGAAACCGAAAGAGCATTGGAAATACATTGAATTAGGGTAGTCGCCCCTCACGCAGGGGCGTGGATTGAAACACGTAACTAAAGTTTTTACCATACCATTATTTCACGTCGCCCCTCACGCAGGGGCGTGGATTGAAACTGATTCGCTCAATACATGACATAACTGCACATGACGTCGCCCCTCACGCAGGGGCGTGGATTGAAACAATTAGATCCGGAGGAAATACCGCAAAGTGCGCACCCGTCGCCCCTCACGCAGGGGCGTGGATTGAAACAGCTTTCATTAAATCTTTAATACTAGGCTCTATGTCGCCCCTCACGCAGGGGCGTGGATTGAAACATATTCGGTTTGATCTAGTTCTGTTGCTATGTCGTCGCCCCACACGCAGGGGCGTGGATTGAAACCTCGAAAAAGTCTTAATTCTACGGTGTTGCGATTGGTCGCCCCTCACGCAGGGGCGTGGATTGAAACATCGACTTCAAGCTCAACGCCTAAAAATATATTTGTCGCCCCTCACGCAGGGGCGTGGATTGAAACATTGTCATAGCATAATTCATTGCAGTGACTACATGGTCGCCCCTCACGCAGGGGCGTGGATTGAAACTTATCTGTGAATACTGTCAAGAAATTACTTTAGTGTCGCCCCTCACGCAGGGGCGTGGATTGAAACTTCTTCCAACAGGATATTATTCCATTGCTTATCTTTAGGTCGCCCCTCACGCAGGGGCGTGGATTGAAACATTATGTACTATAGTAATTTGCCCTCTTTGGCTCCCGTCGCCCCTCACGCAGGGGCGTGGATTGAAACACTATAACAGATAACAGTCATAACCTACATAACAGTCGCCCCTCACGCAGGGGCGTGGATTGAAACCCTAGACTGCAATACTATACATACCACTTGACAGGTCGCCCCTCACGCAGGGGCGTGGATTGAAACTGATTACTATTATCAACGAGTAAAAAATTTACGTCGCCCCTCACGCAGGGGCGTGGATTGAAACGGTGATGGTGCTATCTTCGTTTGTGACTATGTGATGTCGCCCCTCACGCAGGGGCGTGGATTGAAACATATTCGCCCGCGATACCGGCCCCTTTCACTGTAGTCGCCCCTCACGCAGGGGCGTGGATTGAAACGAAATACCAGGTACATTAGACTGCAAGTCAAACTGTCGCCCCTCACTGTCAATTCTCAAATTAAATCATCCAGGATTCTTAAATTAAAAACTCTCTGTTTTATATAGTCCTATCAAAAATTATTAAATTGTAATGGCAATAATTAGTCTGTTTATCAAATTAAAATAGATTCGTTCCTCTAGGAATATAAAAAACGCCGGGATGATAAAACCACCACAGCGTCTCCAAAGATTGAGTCTGTTCAAATATTAAGTTCATTTTGGGCCTGGTAAACTACCTCTTCATCAATTTGCCTTAACTTTTTGTAATAAGCGTAAAGCAGACAATTAGTAACTAAATTGTTAATTAACCGTGGTAAGCCTTTTGTTGTGGCATAGATAGCGTCAATTGCTGAATCGGTGAAAATCTCTTCGATTAACCCTGCTTGCTTTAATCGGCTGGTGCAATAATCTCTAATTTCTTCAGGTTTTAACCCCTGCATAATATGTTTCACTACCAAACGTTGCCTTAGTGGGTTATTGATGTTGAGTGATAACTTAGATCGAATTAAAGGTTGTCCTGCTAAGACAAGAATAAAGGGATTTTGCGAGTCCATTTTAAAGTTAAAAATGAGCCTTAAATCCTCTAACAACTTGTTTGAAGCTAAATGTATTTCATCTAAGATAATTACCGGCGTAATCCGGCGTTCATAGTACATAGAATTGATAGCGCCCTGAATTTGACGGAAAATAGCTACCTTTTTGTGTTTAGGTTGCTCACCAAGTTCTAAGGCAAGTCCCTGATAAAATTCCAACACAGTAACAGTCGCCAAAGAAAAATAACAATGCTTGTAGAGAGCTGGGTTTAACTCATTAACAAATTTTCTCAAAGCTGTTGATTTGCCAGCACCTGGTTCACCTGCAACTAACCCGATTCCACGGGTACTTTGCAAATATTTTAACCTCGATTCTAGTTCCAATAAGTCTTGGCTAATAAATAATTTGTCCGCCGGTACTTCTTTAGAAAAAGGGTTAAATTTAAGTCCAAAGAATTGTGTAAACATTAGCGATCACCTACTTCTCTTGACGATTGTTTAAGTTGGTCATCAATTTGAGCATAAGAAATACTAGGAGTTGCTTTCTGTTCCGACGTTTCAACCGATTCCAGTAACTCCTGTGATGACTGAGATTGCCGACCTCGACCCTTTCTTTTAGCCCTAGCATTGTCAAAAAAATTTACTTGTCTGGCCTCACCAACTTTCATACCATCCCGGTATAATAAAATTGGTTGGTTTGAATTAGCTAACCAATCTGGGTCGTACCGTACCTCTAGTCGTGAATTGGCTAAGCTTTGCTCCGTTTCATAAAGAATAGATTCAACAGACAGGGTCGCATCATGATTAACTTTTCTGGTAACGCGCAATAAAAAATGCTCCTCTAATAATTGGGGGTTGGCTAAAAAATTAATATTATGGACTTGAGCCATAAAAAAATCTAATGGACTCATATTTAAAGCACTATGGGTCTTGCACTGATAATCTTCCTCCAGCCATTGCCAAAAATATAAATTTAGTTGGTCTAAACTTTTTAATTTAGTGGGGTCTAATCTAGATAAAAAGCGTTGCCTCACAGTATGAAAAAACCTTTCAATTTTACCCTTAGACGTAGGGGTGAAAGGTTCTGTATGAATTAACGAGCAACCTAATCCAGCACAAAGCATATTTAGTTGATCACTACGATAAACTTTTCCGTTATCTGTATAGATCATTTTGGGAATTCCTCGTTTTAGAACAGCCTCTTTCAAAGCTACTCGAAGAGCTACGAAGTTTTGAAAAAAGAAGAATTGTGCATGTGTTATCAACCTGGAGGCATCATCGATAAATGCGATTAGGTAGGCTTGTTTCTTTGATTTACCTATACTAATATATGGACCAAACATAATATCAGTTTGCCATAATTCATTAATTCTTTGGTGAGAAAAACGTTTAAGTTCCTTCTCACCAGGGTTTTCTGGATCTTTACCTGCAGCCAGTTCAGGATTAGCGACCAGAAAACGGTAAAAAGTCGCTCGTGACAACTTTTCCGGAAGAATAACTTTATCTTTAACTAACTCTTCATAGAGCAGTGCGCTAGTAATCCGTGGCATTTGGCTTCTTTTCTTACGAATTTCATCAGCAATCTCTAGGCTTACCTTTCGGCTTTTACCCTTATCCGATCGGTAACCTGGCTTTAATGAGTCTAATCCCCCACGACGATAATCACTTAACCAACACATAAGAGTTTTTGGGGAATACATCCTGAATCCATAATAGGGCATATCAATGGGCTTAACACATATAGTTTCGAAATAATCCTTTTGGTTTTTAACCTGGCCATTTAGTACTGGACTAATCAAAGAAAATTTCTTAAGAGCAATACTTTCCCTATCTTTGGCTGTGAGCATAACAAAATACACCTCCACCTGTGTGTTAACTGTCAGAGGAGGTCTAACCGGTTAAACTTCTCCCACAAACTGCATAATACCACCGAGCAATAGCCTTTCCTACGCAAAAGTTGTGTTTTTGCCTTCTCCACCAAAATTTAAGTTTAAAACTACTTTCAGTAGGTTAAGCTAATTTGCGAGAAGCCATAAAAGTGTTATTGGATTGTGTGAAAAACCTTGTGGAGAAGGCCTGGATTTGACCGAATCCAGTTTTCACAATAATTAACACCTTTCGGGCTTCTTTTTTTATGTCATCTTCCTTTGGAAGAATTACCTGAGGCATCATTTGACGTAGTACTGCTTTGATAAATTTAAGGTTAGCTTTAAATCTACGGCGGTAAAATTGCAGATGTTGTCTTTGCCACTGTAACCTTGATGTTAATACTTTTAAAAGAGGAATTAGGTTTAAATAATGCCACAGTAGAGCCAAGAAGATCGTTACCAAGGAATACTGAAAGTATGGTAAGCAAAATGACGGCAGATAGGAAAAAGTATGGCCACAATACTTACAATAATATCGACGAATTAAGATGCGACCATTAAAACCAAGGGTTATTACATTGCGAATGTAGTATCCGTGAGGCCTGGGAGGTACAGGGATTTTGCAATCTGGATGTAAGCAAGTATATGGCTTCGGAAAGGAATATTCATAACCACATTGATAGTATTGTTTTGGTGTGGTCTTAGAATCAAAAATAAGTTGCATGATGATAATCACCTCGCAACTCAAAATACCCAATTAGGACTAAAATTATATGAGAAAAAATACTCAAATTAATTTAGTGCTTAAGCTATTCGCAGATTAGTTAATCTGATAATTATTGAGCCTATATAGCTAGATTAAATTGCTAATCTACAGTATGGTAGAAAGATTTTCAACGTCGCCCCTCACGCAGGGGCGTGGATTGAAACAGCTTTGGACACTCCTATACCAACACCTTCTGGCGTCGCCCCTCACGCAGGGGCGTGGATTGAAACCGAGCTGTCACAGAAGAAGTGGACGATAAAAACTGGGGTGTTCCCGATTAAATAGACACGCGGAACTGCGACTTTTAAGCTGAATCACAGCATTACACCATTTCCCTTGGGGGCCTGCCCCCAAACCCCCGCCCTCGCCGGGAGGCAGGGAGTCCAGGCTTATGCCTGGCCCTTTTACAATAGGGTATTCCGAATTAGCCTGTACAAGGGTAAAGGCTTCGCCCCTGCTACTGCCGGCCCTTGACAGGCGCAAAAGCTATGCTGCTAACTGTTTAGTTAGATATAGTTCGTACTCACAAGGGGACATATAGCCCAAACTTGCATGCAGCCTGATCCGATTATAAAGGACTTCTACATACTCAAATATCGCTTGTCTGGCTTCCTACCTGGTCTTGAAACGTGATAAATGGATAAGCTCATTTTTTAAGGTGCTAAAAAATGATTCTGCACAGGCGTTATCGTAACAGTTGCCTTTTCGGCTCATACTTGCAATAAAGCCGTACTTTTTTAAAAGTGACTGGTATGCATGGCTTGCATATTGGCTACCCTGGTCTGAATGATGGATAACTCCTTTAGGCGGCCTAGCCCGGCGAACAGCTTGCTTAAGAGCGTTGATGACCAATCCTTTAGTCATTGTGCTATCCATAGACCAACCGACAATCTTTTTATGACACAAGTCGATTATAGCTGCAAAGTAAAGCCAACCTTCATCAGTAGGAACATAAGTTATGTCTGATACCCACACCTTATTCGGTTGGTTTACCTTAAAGTTCTGGTTTAATAAATTTTCGGCCACTGGATAATTATGCTTGGAATTGGTAGTAGCCTTAAACCGGCGCGGTCTTTTAGAACTTATTCCGTTTTCCTTCATGAGCTTATATACCCGGTTATGACCACATTTTATCTTCTTTTTGTTGTTTAGTTCCTTAGTGATCTTCCTGACCCCGTATAGACCCCGGGATTTTCTATGGATGTCCTTGATCTGTTCCAACAATTTTTCATTAGCCTTTTTACGTTTACTTTTTGGCCTTTTACGCCAGCTATAATAACCGCTTCTTGACACTTCAAGCACTTGGCACATCTTCTCCACCCTGAATTCGAAGCGGTGTGCATCTATAAATTGATATCTTATTTCCGGTGGTTTGCGAAGATGGCCGCTGCCTTTTTTAAAATAGCATTTTCTTGCTCTAAATCGGCAACACGGCGTTTTAATTGCCGAATTATCTCGTCTTCGGGTCTTAGCCGTCCGCTCCCCGGAAATGCATTCTCATTATCTTTTTTATAATCTGAAACCCATTTATAAAGGGTTTTTTCATGTACGCCGAGGTCTAATGCTACGCTAGGAACACTGCGCCCTTTTTCCACAATCAATTTTACAGCTTCTAACTTAAATTCTTTGTTGTATTTTCTGCCATTGTTACTCATTTCGTGGCACCTCCGATGGTTTAATTTTATCTCAGTTCGGAGTGTTCATCAAACCGGGTACGGGGCACCGCCGCCTGCGGTCGAGCGAAGCGAAGATTCTTGACTTCATGTGCTAGACTGAATAGACCCGACCGAGGTAACCAGATTTTAGCGTATATCCGTCGGTCGGGTAATTTTAAATTAGCACATGGAGTCAAGAACGGTGGCCAGGTTACTACCAGACCACTGCACATAATCAATATCTTAATGAAATATTAAGCAATTCTATGAAACAGGAAGCAATACTTGTGTTTTATGTGTCTATTTAACGGGGGACGCCGCACTCACGAAACAGTGTCCAGAAAACTGAGAATGCCTCAATTAAGTTTATTTTGTTTTTTCAGATTACGGGAGGTCTATACTACCAATAAGCTATAAATATATAGAAATATTTTTATAATCAGCAGGAGATTTGAATGGCAATTAGAAAATACTATGTAAATAGGGAATAAGTCCTAAATTTAGAGGTTATTCTTTACATAAGTTAATATTTGCTACAATAAATAACCAAGAAGGTGATTATACACTTGACTAGTAATTTTCAGTTTTCCTCACGTCCGTCAGAACCTATCCGGAAGGCTGAACTATCAATCCGGTTATCAGAGTTTGAAATCCCTCCCATGAGGGATGTTTTATTGGTAGGAAAGAAAGCACCCATTGGACCGGAGGCTGTACGTCATATGGTTGATGCGCTATCTCCAGATCAATATGAGATAATCCGTATGGATCATCCTTTATTTGAAGCTGCCGTGATAAAGAAATCGATGCTGAAATTAATGCCACAGGAAAAGTTACTGCCGATACTTCTGGAAGAAGGGGAACGTGTGTCATCGGATAGCTCGTTGTTAAAGGCTCAAATCAATATTGAGATCCAAGTAACCAGAGGAGTAGAATTGTAATGAATTGTGTGGAACAAATCATGATAAGAGAACTAATTACTATTTCCCCGTTCGATTCTGTCGGACGGGTTGTTAATGTAATGGAAAAACACAAAATAGGTGGTTTGCCGGTCCTGGAAAATAAACGTCTGGTGGGAATTATAACATCTCGGGATGTGAGAAAGGCTCATCCAAATCGATTGGTAGCAGATGCAATGAGCAGAGAGGTTGTAACCGTTATGCCTCAATTTTCTCTTTGGCAGGCTAAGGAACTGATGGAAAATCACTGTATCGAGCGGTTAGTGGTGTTAAAAGAAGATTATCCAGTTGGTCTGATCACAAAGTCGGGTCTTATAACGGAGCTGGGAAAATATACTGATGCGCTAACAGGTTTGCCTAGGGCGGAGTTCTTATATGATAAGGCCCTGGAATTCTTACGGAAAGGGCAAGAGATTGCTATCATTTTTTTAGATCTGGATGACTTTGGCTTTATAGATAAACAATTTGGCCATGTGGTAGGGGATGAAATCCTACGTCAGATGGCTCAAGTATTAAAGGGTACAACTCAAGATAAGCTGGATTATCTATGTCGCTATGCGGGAGACGAATTTGCCATTGTAACAATAAGACCTTGGGAGGATGCCCAAAGGCTGGCACAGGGGATTGTTGAAGCCATTTCTCTGGAAAAATGGCCCCAGTTAATTAATGTTAAGGGGTCAGCGGGGGTTGTGGGAAGTCAGATCATGTGTTGCCATTCAATTAATAGGGAAGCAGATGTGATATCTGACCTCTTCAATATGGCCAGCTTGGCTTCGACGAAAGCCAAAAAGGAAGAAGGCTCCATTGTAATTGCAGGACAAGTTAAGTTATAAGCAAGGGAACATCAATGAATTACCTCTATTAAATTGAGTCATTAATATAGTTATGAAGGGAATTCCATTTAGGTCTATCCCTTGAAATATAACAAGGGAGCAGTTGTTGATGGGAAGTTGACGGCGGATACCAAATAAAGGTAAAATAAGAGCAACTCTATTACGACATCACATTAAAAATGGGGGAGACCATGTTAGCAAAGCTTTATCCTAAGCTGTTCGTACCCTCTTTATTTGATATCAACCTGTCAGACTTAAAGAGAGCAGGCATAAAGGCCATACTATTTGATATTGATAATACGTTAATTCCCTGGGATCGAAAGGATTTGGATCCCAAAATTGAAAAGTGGTTTCGCAGCCTTGGTCAAGAGGGCTTCAAACTGTGTTTTGTATCCAATAACGATGAAAGAAGGGTTATAGCCTTAACTTCTTTATTACAGGTACCCGGTGTTCATAAGGCTGCAAAACCCCGTCGTAAAGGTTTACGCAGAGCTCTTAGAATTTTGGGGACCGATATTCATGAAACTGCTCTGGTTGGGGATCAAGTTTTTACAGATGTTCTAGCTGGCAATCGGCTGGGCTTGTATACAATCCTAGTGGCTCCATTGGCCGGCAAGGAATTTATCGGAACAAGAATAAATAGAAAATTAGAGAAGTTAGTTTTAAGACGCATTAAAAAAAGGTATTTGAAATAACGCTTGGTCAGGGGCCAAGCTTTTCTTACATCCGGGAGGGAATTTAATGGGACATTGTAGAATAAATGGAAAGACCCAAGTGTGTGGTTTGTTTGGTTTTCCGGTGGAACACTCCTTTTCTCCGGCTATGCATAATGCAGCTTTTCAGCAATTAGATTTGAATTGGACCTATGTTCCCTTTCGTGTTCACCCGGATAACCTTAAACAAGCAGTTACAGGAATCTTTTCATTAAATATGGCTGGTGTCAATGTTACGGTACCCCATAAACAGAGGGTTATGCCTTTTTTAGATGAACTGGAGCCGGCTGCTCGAATCATTGGGGCAGTTAATACCATTGTTAACAACAATGGTAAACTTGTGGGCTACAATACCGACGGCAAAGGTTTTGTTCGAGCATTAACCGAAGAGGCTCGTTTTAACCCCCTAGGAAAAAGTGCAATTCTTATTGGCGCAGGGGGAGCTGCCCGGGCCGTTGCAGTACAACTGGCCCTTTCTGGACTACGAACCATTTACATAACCAACCGTAATCAAGAAAAAGCTGAAGAGTTGGCCAGAGATATCCTTGAATCCACTGACACCAGTGCCAGCATGATACCCTGGGGGAATAACCTCTTAGGGAAACGGATGGTTGAAGTAGACTTGGTGGTACAGGCCACGCCCCTTGGTATGAGCCCGGAAGTGGATCAAGTGCCGGAGTTTCCCTTTCAGATGTTAACTCCTCAACACCTTGTTTGTGATTTAATCTATAATCCGGAACAAACATGCTTTCTTAGAAGAGCAAAGAGCAGGGGCAGCAAAACCATGAATGGTTTGGCAATGCTGCTCTATCAGGGAGTTTTAGCCTTTGAATTATGGACAGGTTTTACGGCGCCGGTGGATGTTATGAGGAATGTGTTGCATAAGCAAGTTGCTAAAGGTTAGGAGTGATTGCATGTTACGTTTTCTTACCGCAGGGGAGTCCCACGGACCTGCCCTCACAGCCATTGTGGAGGGCATGGTGGCCGGGCTACCCGTCACTCATGAATATATAAATACCCAACTGGCCAGAAGGCAAGGGGGTTATGGTAGGGGTGGCCGGATGAAAATTGAAAAGGATGAGGTTCAGTTTTTATCTGGCATACGAGGTGGATATACCACCGGAAGCCCCATAACTTTGCAAATTGCCAACAGGGATTGGCAGAATTGGTGTCATATTATGGCTTCTGGACCGGATGCCCTGCTGGATGAAAGGGTGGTTACCCGACCTAGGCCGGGTCATGCAGATTTACCCGGTGCCATAAAATATGATCATTCAGACATACGCAATATATTGGAACGTTCCAGTGCAAGGGAAACAGCTGCCCGAGTAGCTGTGGGTTCTATGGCCCGTTGTCTACTGGAGGAACTGGATATTAAGCTCGTGGGGTTTGTGTGTAGTATTGGTTCCATAAAAGCCAGTGTGGCAGAAAACCTGTCCATTGAGGATCTAGTGGCAAGAACCCAATCTTCACAGCTTTTTTGCCCAGATGAACAGGCAGAAGAAGCTATGGTTAAGGAAATTGATCAAGCAAAGGAAACGGGTGATTCCCTGGGAGGCGTTTTTGAAGTAAGGGTCTATGGAGTACCGGTGGGATTGGGGAGTCATGTTCAGTGGGATCGTAAACTGGACAGCCGATTGGCCGGTGCAATGATGGGAATTCAAGCTATAAAAGGTGTAGAAATAGGTCTAGGTTTTGGTGCTGCAGCGGTTCCTGGTTCTCAGGTACACGATGAGATCTACTATGCTGCTCAAAGAGGATTTTATAGAGGGTCTAATCGCGCAGGCGGAATTGAAGGAGGTATCACCAATGGTGAGCCGCTTATTCTAAGAGCAGCTATGAAACCCATACCAACCCTATATAAACCTTTGCGCAGTGTGGATATAAAAAATAAAGAACCTTACTTAGCATCAGTCGAAAGATCTGATGTATGTGCAGTTCCTGCTGCCTGTGTGGTGGGAGAAGCCGTGGTGGCATGGGAACTGGCTGTTGCCTTGATGGAAAAATTTGGTGGAGATAGCCTTGGGGAAATCAAAGCAAGACTAAACCAGTGGCAGCAATGGGTTAGGCAGGTGTAAGATGAAGAACATTGTACTAGTTGGTTTTATGGGTTCCGGCAAAAGTTCCATCGGTCATCGTCTGGCAAGAAAATTAGGGTATCAGTTTGTGGATACAGACTATGCCATCGAGGAAGTTACTGGACTCACAGTGGAACAAATCTTTGCTAAACATGGCATTAAACGCTTTCGAGGTGAAGAGGTTTTACTGGTAAGTAAGTTGGCAGATAAAGAAGGAGTTGTCATTGCCACCGGCGGTGGCTTAGTTCTGAATTCGCAAAACGTAGAAAAGCTTCAGCAGAATGGCATATTTATTTGTCTGCAGGCCTCCCCGGAAACCATCTGCAAGAGAGTAAAAAACAAAAGAACACGTCCATTACTGGCCAGGGGTAATCTGAAAGAAAAGGTTATAAAACTGCTGCAGGAACGAAAAGATGCCTATGACATGGCAGATTTGACAATTAGTACCGATCATTTAGAACCAGATGATATTGTTAAAATCATCTATAAGTTTCTTTTGGAGAGGGGAGTCATTCATGGGAACCATTCAGGTTGACTTAGGTAACCGCAGTTATCCTATTTATATAGCAAGCGCTATTCTAGATAAGATAGGCACCTATTTGTCAGAACAACCTCTGGGTAAAAAGGTTCTGCTGGTTACGGATCAGCAAGTGGCCCCTCTTTATGCACCAAGGGTAATCGAGTCCTTAAAGAATGCGGGTTTTAAGGTGGCTGTTGCAGAGATACCAGCAGGAGAACCATCCAAAACCCTGGAGCAGGCTAGTAGGTTATATGATTTAGCCTTTGACCATGCCTTAGATCGCCAATCTTCTGTCATTGCCCTAGGGGGAGGTGTTGTAGGAGACTTGGCAGGTTTTGTAGCAGCTACCTATATGAGGGGCGTACCCTTTATTCAAATACCCACTACCCTGCTGGCTCAGGTGGATAGCAGTGTGGGGGGGAAGGTAGCGGTTAATCACTCCCGGGGGAAAAATATGATTGGCGCCTTTTACCAACCTCAAATGGTAATGATTGATGTGGCTACCTTACAGACGTTACCCGAGCGTGAACTAAAGGCGGGTTTAGCAGAAGTTATTAAGTACGGAGTGATTTGGGATGGCAGCTTTTTTACTTGGCTGGAGAAAAACTACTCCCGAATACTTAATTTAGACACTACGGCATTGGAACAGGTGGCCGAAACCTGCTGTAAAATTAAAGCCTCTGTGGTTGAACAAGACGAAAGGGAACAAGGTTGCCGGGCAATTCTAAATTACGGTCATACAGTGGGGCATGCCATTGAATCTCTGAGTGGTTATGGTACTTACTTACATGGTGAAGCGGTGGCCATGGGCATGATCAGCGCGGCCCGCTTGGCTCTTAACGAAGGAATTCTTTCCCAACAAGATTTTGAGAGAATCTACCGTTTGATTTCTGCAGTGGGATTGCCTACGGAGTTGCCCCGGGGCTTGGGACCACAGGACATAATAGATTCTATGTATCATGATAAAAAGACCGTTCTAGGTAAACTGGTTTTTGTTTTGCCCCGCAGCCTTGGTCAGGTGGATATATTCAAGGATGTAAAAGAGGCTGATATCTTAGCTGTCCTTAGTCAGTAAACAGTGGGATACTGTTAAACTAGATTTTATTGCAGGGTGATGGGATGCTAACCGTTGCACCGAAAAGTTTAATAGGCAATATTCTTCTTGAAAAGGGTGCCATAAGTCAACAGCAGCTAAGGGAAGCCCTAAATAACCATCGTCAGACCGATCAACCTTTGGGACAAGTACTTGTTGATTTGGGTTATGTCACTAAGAAACAAGTATCCCAATATTTGGATTACCAGGAGCAAATGGAAGAAGAAGTCATTCATATACAGGAAATTGATAAAGCCCTTCTAAAGCTCTTCTCGGAACAGATCCTTCGCAGATATAAGATATTTCCTCTTTTTAAAAAGGGCAATAAACTAACTGTTGCTATGGCGGAACCAGCCAATGTGATTGCCATTGATGATTTAAAAGTGATTTCCAATCTGGATATTGTGCCGGTGGAGGTTCAGGAGCAGATCATTGAATTAGCCATAGACCTCTACTACGACATTACAAAAAGGGAAGTAAACGATAAAGAACAAAGATTAGTCATTACGGATGAAGAAGAAGTCCCCATTATTCAGTTAGTTTACCAAATCATTGACAGGGCCATTGACCAAGGGGCCAGTGACATTCATATTGAACCTCAGGAAAAGAGAGTGAGGATCCGATACCGTATTGATGGGATGCTGATACTGGGCATGGAATTAGCACCTACACTAGATAAAGCCATCATTTCCAGAATAAAGATCATGTCGCAACTGAATATTGCCGAAAAAAGAGTACCCCAGGATGGCCGCATCCAGTATGGGAAGCAAAGCCGGAATTTTGATCTGCGGGTTTCCACTATGCCCACAGTCTATGGGGAAAAGGCAGTTATTCGGATTCTAAATCCCGAAAGCATAAAAAAATACCAGCTTGCACAATTGGGATTCTCCGCCTATAATTTGAAGAGCTTTCAGAAATGTCTTAGGGCCACCAGTGGGATGGTACTAATTACCGGCCCCACAGGTTGTGGTAAAACAACAACCCTATACGCTATTCTAAATGAACTAAACCTTGAGGACAGAAATTTTAGTACCATTGAAGACCCGGTAGAATACCGTCTGGAAGGAATTAATCAGACCCAGGTTAATACCAAGACGGGCATGACCTTTGCCGTAGGGTTACGTGCTCTTTTGCGGCAGGATCCAGATATCATTATGGTGGGTGAAATTCGAGACCGGGAAACTGCTGAAATTGCTGTAACTGCAGCCGGTACAGGACACTTGGTATTTTCTACCTTGCATACTAACGATGCACTGGGTGCACTGGACAGGCTTATTCACATGGGGCTTGAGATTTTTCAAGTGGCTTCCTCTGTATTGGTGGTTGTAGCACAGCGCCTGGTTCGCAAGCTCTGTCCCTACTGCAAGGAGGGCTACTTAGTTGAAACCAAGTCTCCTGAATATGCTTTTTTACAAAGCACTCCTTGGCAGGATCATATTTTTTATAAAGCAAAAGGTTGTGTGCATTGCAACTTTATTGGCTATCGCGGGCGCATGGCCATACAAGAGGTGTTGCAAGTTAATGGTAATATCCGTAAACTGCTGGTAGAAAGGGCTCCTAGCGGTGAATTAAAGAAAGCAGCCCTCCAGGGGGGCATGACAACCCTTAAAACTGATGGTATAGAGAAGGCCCTTCAGGGCTTAACCAGTATCCCAGAAGTTATGCGGGTGGCCTATTCCGATGAGGAATAGGAAGGATGTTCTAAAAACTTGTTAAGTTATTGCCTATTTTATATTTAAGAATCTTAAATATATTAATTTTAATTCCTGATTCTGCAGGGATTTTTTTATTGGTGTTGAAAATACAGAATAATTTGTAAATATTTTTCATTTTTTGAAATTTGAAGGGTGATATCTATGGCTGTGTTTTTTAAATATCAGGCCAAAAAGTATTCAGGAGAAGAAGTTAGGGGCCGGATAAAAGCAGATCATAAAAATACAGCCCTTCAGATGCTCCGGAAACAAAGACTTTTTGTTACGAAAATATGGCAAGTACCTGAACCAGGGTATCTGTCTGTAAAGATAAAATCAGGGGTACAGGTCAAAGAGTTGGCTCTTTTTTGTCGTCAATTTGCTACTCTAAGCAGTTCTGGAGTACCTATCGTTCAGAGCCTCTATCTTTTAAAAGAACAGACAGGGAATAAGGCTTTAAAGGGTGCTCTGGAGGCTATTGCAGAAGATCTCCAGGGGGGTAAGTCCCTGGGCCAAGCATTATCAAGTCACCACAAAATATTTTCAGCCTTTTTTATTAATATGGTTGAAGCGGGGGAGATGAGTGGCTCCCTAGATCATGTTTTGGACCGTTTGGCAGATTATTTTGAAAGGGCCTATGAATTAAGAGAAAAATTTAAAACGGCCATCACCTACCCTGCTTTCATCATGTCCATGGCAATATGTACCATTGGTTGTGTTTTTATCTTTGTTCTTCCCACCTTTGCCCAAATCATCATAGAATTACAAGCTCCGATTTCTTTGCCCACAGCCATCGTGATTCAAATCAGTGAATGGTTAAAGGGAAATTGGGTTAGCCTATTATTTTTTCCTCTTTTGTCAGGGTTATTGTATAAAAAGTATACCCAGACTCCCCAGGGGAAAAGGCGCTTGGATTACCTCACTTTGCAAACGCCTGTTTACGGAAAAATTGTTAAACAGATGAATATCGTACGTATCTGCCGGACGCTGGCTATTCTTTTGGAAAGTGGCATTACTCTGATGACAGGGTTGGAGTTAATAAAAAACCAAACACGAAACACCCTTTTCAAAGAAGCCCTGGAGCAGGCCATTGAAAGTCTAAAAAAAGGAATTGGCTTGTCTGTACCTCTGCAAGAAAGTAGCTACTTTCCTCCTATGGTCAGTCATATGATTCGAGTGGGAGAGGAAACCGGAGGTTTAGATACGGTTCTGAGAAAAATTACAGATTTCTATGAAAAGGAAGTGCATCGAACCATTACCCGTCTGTCGACGTTATTGGAACCTGTCCTAATTTGTTTGATTGGGGGGATCATTAGCTTTATTATGATTTCTATTTTAATGCCAATTTTTAGCATTATGGATGCCATGTAAGTGGTTTATAAGAATACATTAGGGGAGGGGAAGTGTAATGAAATGGGTAAAAAATAACCGGGGTTTTACCATGATTGAGATTTTGGTGGTGATCACGATGATTGGCATTTTATCTACCATTGTTGTTCCCAAAATAACCAGTCAGATGGACAAACCCAAAAAAAGTAGGGCCATGATTGAGATTAAAACCATAAAGGATGCCCTGGACATTTATTTTGCAGAAAACAGTAGCTATCCAACCACTCAAAAAGAAATAGCTGAGGTTATGCGGGATAACGGAGTACTTGGGGAAAAATTCGGCAAATACAGTGCCCTGGATCCTTGGAAGAATCCCTACTATATAAAAATTACGACTAATGAGTACACCATCTGGTCAGAAGGGCCTAAAACAGGTACAGAGCTAGATGACATTGTAACGACTAATGAAGATACAGAGGTTTATGTTGATAAGAACAATAATCTAGACCCTTCAACAGCCACTACAGATTCCACCAAAAACGGAACTATCTCAACGGAGGGTTCATAAACCTTTGACATGAATACAAAATTTTATAAAAAACTCCTTAGCGTATTTGGTAAAAATCAGGCCTTTAGCCTGGTTGAAGTTATCATATCCCTTCTCTTTATTACAACCATTCTAGCCATTGCTTTACCAAAGCTAACCAATTCACTGGCACACTATCAAACCATTACCACCGTTCGTCAGCTTGTCTCAGACATTCAATTTACCCAGCAATTGGCCACAAAAAGTGAGGATCCCTATGCTGGCTATGAAATATTTTTCAAACCTACCAAAGAGCAGTACCTAATTCTACATGGCACCAAAACTTTAAGAACTGTAACATTTCCCAACGCTGTGGATTTGGCCGGCACAAATCTTTCACAGGGCGGCAAGATAAACTTTTTATCCTTTAACATCCAGGGCAACCCTTTGAATGCAGGAACCATCACCATTATTAATCGAAGGTCCGGCAAAGGATATTTTATTCATATTACTGTCCTAACTGGCAGAATACGGGTTGATACTACTTAGGGGTGATGACCAATGAGTGGGGGCAAAATTACCGGGCAAAGCAAAGGATTTACGTTTATTGAAGTATTGGCAGCCATGTCTATTTTAATGATAGTTCTACTACCCATTACCACGATTTTATTCCAGACAAAACGCTTTAACATGGAGAATGAACGTAAATTAAAGGCCAGGCAGTTGGCCCAGGCTAAAATAGAAGAAATAAAAGCAATGGATTGGCAAAAATTTAAGGGGGACTTTTTATTAGAGCCTTCTTATGCAACCTCGGAAGAACCTGCCTCCTTTGGTTCGGAGTATCGGGACGAAAAATACCTGGCAGATAACGATATAAATCCCAGGAATGATTTTACCTATCGAGTTCGACTTTGGCCTACTGAGTATAGCTATCTCTATACCGTACAGGTAACGGTTTATTATCAGGAAGCAGGAAAAGAAAAATGGCAGACCCTTTATACCGAAAAACTTCGCCGATAAGCTGGCTTAAAGGCTTTAACAAATCTGGCTTTAGCCTGATCGAGGTATTGGTGGCCAGTGTTATCTTTGTTGTGCTTGTAAATATTGCTTACGGATTACTGTTTAGCAGCCTTTTCTCCTATTTTCGCCTCAGTAACGAAAGTGACGTATTGGCACAATTGCGCATCGCGATGAATCGTATGGAGAGAGAGGTCCGGGAGGCAAGATGGTTAACCAGCAACACCAGTGCTTCAGTCCTTAAATTTCGTCTACCAAAACATATGACACAAGCCAACCAAGGGATACCCCTTACATACTCCAGGGATAAAATAATCTCTTATTACGTTAGTAATGGGCAATTGTTACGGCAAATCTATGATATCCCGCCCACAGGTTTTGATGGGAGCGCCCCCAACCGGGGGGATCCCGTTGTTCGCTATAATGAGGGTGTCAATGTCATTGCCCGCAATATTCAATCCCTGGAGTTAACCTACTTACCTGCTGAAACAGAAGATCATTCATACAAAACAGCGGTAAGGATTACAATCAGAGGACAAGCCCCGGGGTGCAAGACCCTGCTCCTGACCTCAACAGTGGGAATAAGAGCACAAAGGGGTTGGTGATAAAATGGCAAATCCTTTAAAAAATTCCCGGGGCCAAGCCCTGCTCTTTGTTATTATGATTTTATTGCTGCTTAGTTTGGTTTGTACAGCGGGGCTGAAACTGATGCAAAACGAAAGGCTTACCATGAAAGGATCTCAGGAGGAAATACAAGCCTATTACCTGGCAGATGCAGCCATGGAAAAGGTTTGCGCCATCCTTAAAGACAACGTAGGAGTTCTGGATCGATTTACCCTCAATAGAACCTATGGCAAGTTCGAATTAGACAGTTTGCAAAAGGCACTGTCCGGCAAAGATGCAGTCACCCTTCAAGCCATAAGAGGCCTAATTAATTTACCCTATGCCACATTGGAGGTAACTAGGGAAAAGGGCGGGTCTTTCACACCAGTAGAAAATAGCCAAGCAGGAATTATACAAACCATTCAACTTACCAAGACATCAGCAAGTGACAATACCTATCAAATCAGAATTGAAGTGACTGGAAAATATGGGCCTGCCAGAAGATCCCTGGTGACAAATATCAGAGTTACTGCACCCTTGAACCAGTACCGGGGGATTACGGTACAGAATTCACCGCAGTTAACCAATGACTGTACCATCCATACACCTATGTTTATTCTGAACAGTGTTGTATTTCAACCAACAGGTTGTTTTTATAATAATGTTTACATAAAAGGAAATTGTACCCTGCAGCAAGGAAGCCGTTTAACAACTGGGAACCTTCAAGTAATGGGCAATGTTACGTTGGATGCTGGAGCTCAAATTACTGGAGAACTTATGGCCAACGGTCATGTTTTCCTTAACGGGGATGTACATGGTGGACCGGTTAGGAGCAGTGGCAGTGTGACCGTTGACCAAGGGCATGTAGGGTATCCGGTTACCTTGGAGAATGGTGATACTGAATGGAATGGGGATATCTATGCTGCGGGAAGTATCACACCGGAAGTATCCGATCAGTTTGGTACGGCCTTTCCCCAGCAATCCCAGGCCATTATTAATAGTTTTTTAGAATACCCCCTTGTTGACAGTACCTGGTTTGCTAAAAACTGCGATTTTTTTTATACCTCAGATCAAAATCTTCGGGCAGAGGAGTTAGCTCAGGGAATTCATTATGTAATGGGCAATGTGACACTGACAGGGCACTACCAGGGTAACCTAACCCTAGTCGCCTCAGGCAATGTAACCATTCCTGCCGGAGCAACCCTCCAGGCGAAAAACCAGCAAACAGATTCTCTGATGATAATTTCAACTGGCAGTGTACAGGTGGAAAATCAGGCCCAGCTTGAGGCCTTGGTCTATACCGGACAAACCATGCAGTTAGCAAACCAAGCACAACTAACAGGGACTATTATTTGTAAAGATTTCATCTGTGATGGTGCAGTGGTATTTAATCAACCATTGCTTAACACAATTCACCCGGCATGGATCACCACCAACATAGAAATTTTATCCTGGCAGGAAAAATATCCGGTATTTAAAATGAATTAGCTTTAGTGAGGTATAAGGTGAAAAAATTTTTACAAAAACTGATTAAACCAAGAGCCTGTTTAACGGCGGTGGATATAGGAACCCATAGCCTAAAACTGGTTAAAGTAAAAGATAGCCAGAGGGTTCCTATTATTACCACCTGTGCCAGCATACCCGCACCTCCCTCCAGGGAAGGAAAACTGGCTGAACAAGAAACGGCCCAGGCCATTGGCCGCTTGGTTGAAATAGCAGGCATTAATGATAAGAAGGTTATTACAGCCATAGCCGGTTCTAAGGTCATTACCAGGCAAATTAAATTGCCCTTTATGGAGGACAAAGCCTTGGCAGACACAGTGGAAGCTGAGGCCGCAAAGTATATTCCTCTGCCTGTGGAGGACCTGATAATACGTTATGTAAAGCTGGGTAGGGAAGGGGGAACGGACCTACTGAATATCATGTTAATTGCTGCTCCCATAAGTCTGGTGGAACAGTATTATTATATTTTTTTAATGGCAGGTTTAACCATCAAAGCCATTGATTTGCAAGCCTTTGGACTTTGGCGCTTATTTTCTTCCCAGAATACAGGCACCCTGGCCGTTTTGGATATTGGTTTGACCTATGCTCAGGTTTTAATAATAAAAGAGAGAGAAATAAAATTCCTGCGGGGAATAACAATTGGGGAACAGGCTTTCCAAGAAAGTAGTCTAGGGCAAGATTACTACTTGACCAACTTGGCCGAAGAATCCAACCAACCACATAACAATGCGTTGATTCAGGTACCAAATGCTATAAAAGAATTATCTTTGGAACTAAAACGATCTTTAGACTTTTACAGTTCCCAAGTTGCAGGAGGCAAGGTAGACCGCGTTATTTTAACCGGCGGCGGTTGCCGAATACTTGGCGTGGATAAATATTTAAGCAATGCCTGTGGCATACCTGTCCAAGTGGAGGTGCCGGTTTTCTGGCAGGGATATGGTGACGGCAAGTCTTCAGATTTTCCCTATGATCCTTCCTATGCAGTTCCTCTGGGGCTTGCCCTGAGGGAGGTAAAATCCCAATGTACAAAGTAAACCTATTACCCAACCATTTATCACCATCGGAAGCAAAGTACGACCCCAGGAAGAACTATTTTATTATGGGAACAATACTCATGCTAATTTGCCTGTTAATTGTTTATGGCTTGTTTTACAGCAAGCTAATCCTATTACAAAGCCAATTGGAGCAGGAAACCAAAAACCTAGTGGAACTGCGGGAGAAAATTCAACCCATTCAAAGGTTGGCCTCAATGAACCAAAGGAAAAAAGAACAATACCTCACCCTTTCTACAATGATTAAGAACCGCCTGCTATGGTACGATTTGTTGCAGGAATTGCCCCTGGCCTTGCCCATGGATACCTGGTTAACAGGCATAGAAATAAAAAAGGTGGAGAACATGCCACGGGGTAGCGGATTTGTGTCATCTGTTTTAGAGCTGCCAGCAAGGGCTCAAAAGAAAGAAAGCAAAGAAGCCACTGCCGATATGCACCAGTCCCCGCCGGTTCCCAATATGATATACCTATACGGTGCCACCTGGTCCATGGGGTCTGTGGGTGTCCTGGTGGATAACCTGGGCCGGCTTCCCTATTTTGCAAATGTCATGTTGGTTGAAGCAAGATATGATCAGCAGTGGAAGGTAATAAAATTTGAACTGGCTGCCAGGGTCAAGGGAGGGGAGCGGCATGTTCAAAGGAGTACTTCTCCTAAGTCCTAGGGAAAAAGTGTTGCTGCTTTGCCTCCTTTTCATGCTGCTTTGCACAGGTTTTTATAGGCTGGTTATCGAGGGGCAGATGAATCAGTATAGTGAAGTGCAAAGCAAACTGCAAATCACACAGCAAGAAGTAAGCAAGTTAAAAATGGTTTTGGCTCGAGAAAAGCAACAACTAGAAACTGCCAAAGAAATGGACAAGAAACTTAACTCTCTGTTACCACTGTTTAATACCCGCTTGTACACGGGGGATGCTCTGGCCTATCTAAATTGGAAGGCCTATGAAAGCAAAGTTTTTATACAGGACACCAAGCCAATGCAGGCTGTGGATAGAAAGCTATACTTAGAAATTCCCTTTACCCTGAAAGTTCAGGGGTATTATAACAATATTGTTGACTATGTAAAGGTTTTGGAGAACTTACCTAACATCTCGGAAATCCGCCGGACAGAATTTCGTCCATTGAGTAAAGCTGCTGATTTTCCTGGCTCTGCCAATGGAGAGAGCTCGTTACTTGAAAATGGAGTTATCACTGCTGAACTGGATCTGGTGATTTTTTCTGTTAAGGAAGAGGGACAAGCTTTGGAGCAGGGTAAATTACTTATGGACCAGTGGAAGGTAGGCAGGCATAACGCCTTTCAATCAGTGGAACCCCTTTCACCGCTGGAGGCTATGACAACGCCCTGGATGGATTTCCTGCCGGAAGAAAAGGAACGAATTGGCAATCCTTGAAATATACTATAAAATAGTAGTAATGCTCTATTGTATAGATTCGTTTTAACAGGCAGAAACTAGAAAGGATAAATAGTTTGCCTGATTTTAGGAGGGAACCCGTATTGGTTGAGAAAAATAGTTTAAAAGAAGTATTAAGTGTTGCCCTGTCCAATGGAGGCGACTTTGCCGATATTTTTATGGAAGAAAAACAAACTACGGGTATTGGTATGGAAGCCGGCAAAATTGAGCGGGTTCATTCCGGGCTGGATGCCGGTGCCGGTATCCGAGTATTGTCCGGGGAAGTTACTGCCTATGCCTATACCAATGACACCAGTAAGGCAGGTCTGCTGGAAGCTGCTAAAATTGTTAGTCATGCTGCCAAGGGCAGCAAAAGAGACCTTTCCATGGATCTAACGACCCTGAAACCTCTGGTGGATTTTGCAATCAAAACCCGGCCGGAAAGTGTCCCTACCACCAGCAAAGTAGAACTGGTGAAGCAGGTGGAAAAGGCCGCCAGAAATGTGGATAAAGAAAAAATCAAGCAGGTTATTGTAGGTTATGGTGACACCGTACAAAGGGTTACCATGGCCAACAGTGAAGGGGTCTATGTAGAGGACGAAAGAATCCGTACCCGTATGGTGGTAAATGTGGTGGCTGCGGAAGAGGGTGTCATCCAAACAGGCTACGATGCCATTGGTAGCCATGCCGGTTTTGAATTATTTGAGGAACACAATCCCGAAGAATTTGCCCAGGTAGCCGCTAAGCGAGCTGTTAGTATGCTCCGTGCGGTGCCTGCTCCCTCTGGTAAAATGCCGGTGGTTATGGCCGGAGAAGCCGGTGGTACCATGGTTCATGAGGCCTGTGGTCATGGCCTGGAAGCAGATCTAGAACAACGGGAGTTGTCAGTTTATACTAATAAAAAGGGACAGCAGGTGGCCAGTGAACTGGTAACTGTAGTGGACGATGCCACCCTGCCCAATCGTTATGGTTCTTACCGCTTTGACGATGAAGGGGTGCCCTCCCGTAAAGTAACCATGATTGAGAATGGTATTTTAACGGATTATTTGTATGACCACCTGACAGCAACCAAAGAGGGCAGGCAGTCCAATGGTCATGGGCGCAGGGAATCCTATCAGCATAAGCCACTGCCCCGGATGGGTAATACCTACATTGCGCCGGGCAAAGAAGATCCGGCAAAAATTATTAAGGACTATAAAAGCGGCCTGCTGGTAAAAAAAATGGGTGGTGGCCAGGTGAACACCACCACCGGGGATTTTGTCTTTGATGTGGCAGAAGGCTATCTAATAAAAGACGGTGAAATTGGCCAAATGGTCCGTGGCGCCACCCTTACGGGCAACGGTCCCGAGGTATTGAATATGGTGGAGCGGGTTGGTTCCGACTTGGGCTTTACCATCGGTACCTGTGGTAAAGACGGCCAGGGGGCACCGGTATCCGATGCCCAGCCAACCATGGCCATCAAAGAATTGGTTGTGGGTGGTACTGCCCATGGTGATGACGGTAAGCAACTTAGCAGAAAGTTGGAAGAAGGCTATGGCAAGATAAGAAGACTATAACAAAATTAAAAGAACCTTTGTTCTCTGGGTGTTGCAATGTCAATGTAATTGGTATATTCACAAGTTCAATCAAGAGTTATAGATGGCCCTACTATTGCTCTTAAGTAGGGTCATCTATTCTTTAAAAATTCTTAGGTAAAATTAAACTAAACTTTAAATAAATAAAGTATCATATATAGGAAATTATATTTTTTTGCAGAATTCCTGAATCCGTGAGTTACCTATTCTGTAACCTTATCTTTCAGTAAAATATGTAAAAATTTATATTTTAAGAATTGCCACTAGCATTTAATGAATCTCTCAATAGTATTGAGCTTAAATTTGGCAATAAAAATCTAAGCACTCCTTTTAGTGCAAAGTTTTATCGTTCTGTGGATATTTCTATCTTGCTAAACACACAGAGTAAGCTTGTTTAAATGTTTCAAACCAGGGACTGTGCTTTCCAAATCGTAATTTCTTCTTTCTTGCATGTGAAACTAACCGTGATGCCAACGTGATTAAGTTCTGAATCACCGTCCTAATCCTACGGCGTTCTGCCTGCTTTCGCAAGGGCACATGCTGCATTCTAGTTGTTGATTGTCCTATCATGCGCAACAGATTGTAGGCCACTACTCCAAAATGTAGTATTAGGTTGTTAGTGTCAAATTTGCCAGAGGGCAGTCTTTCTAAATCCAGGTCTGTCTTAAGTTCGCTGTGAAACTGCTCACTGGTGCCATGTTCGTGGTATAGTCTTTCGATTACATGTGGAGGGTCTGGCAATGAGGTCCAATAGGTTTCTGCCTCCACCTGGGGTACGAGAAATATCTGGCCATCTTTACCAAAGGTTCTTTCGGTAATTTTGTAAACTACCCTGATTTCTCTTTTCAGCTCCTTTTTGTATTTCATCATGGAACCATAGTAGACTTTTTTACCTTCACGTTCCTGGCAGTAAATATCTTTATTGTTCTTTGCCAATAGTAGCCACCCTTCAGGGGTTTCTTTGCGAAGGTTTCGCTTAATAATGAAATCAGCCTTAGTATCATCATTTAAGCAAATTTCAATATTACTAGCGCTGTCATTGCCTGAGTCCATCCTTAAAAGCAAAGGCAACTGGGTAATTTTTCTGGCATAGCGAATGCTTTCGGCAACGAATTCTGAGGTGTTCTTTTGGCAATGTTCACTCCCTTGGCGTAGCTCAGTATTTACGCAATAACCTTCCTTTGCTAGATATGCAAAGATGGGAGCGTAACCATCGGTGCCTTTGTAGGTGCGGGAGACCCCTTCTTTTTTGGTGTTGGAGTTATCAAAGGGAGACACATCAATATCTAGTGGAAGATAAGCTCTATTTTCTTGACCCAGGTACACTGGGGTTAGTGGTGCATTTGTTTTTTTGATTAGCCCCGCAGATTCTTCCAACAGGATATTATTCCATTGCTTATCTTTAGCAACCATATCTAATCGTTGGCGAAGGGTTGGGCTTGACGGTGTCTCTTTGATGTTTAACGAGATTGCAAAGAAATTATCTTCTCGAAAGGGTTCAATGTGGTCAAAATCACTCTTGCCTTGGCATAACAAGCCAATGTAGGCAATACCAACACTTCCATTAGAAATATGGGGTTTCTTTTGTTCAGCAGACATTGTATTGTTCAGTCGTGTTTTTATCTTGGTATTAGTCAGTAAGGCTCCGATAAGAGCTAAGCCCGAATGGGTGGTTAGCTCTTCGTCACCTTGTTCAATTTCAAAGATAGTGAGCCTATCATCGTCTCTGTTTTTGGTTTTGATTTTCTTGTTTCTTATCTTTTTCATGTTGCACCCCTGAGGTGAAGATTAGAAATATCGATTAGATGTATATTTCTACATATTCCTTCATTTCCCTATAAATTATGGGGTGAGGCAGAAAATTACTTTACGGATTCAGGAGAATTATAATACGTACTAACATAGTACAATAGAATCCTTTATAGTTTAATGTAATAAAATTAAAAGGCAAACTTTCCGAAAGGAAAGGACGCAAAGCCACGGGCCTAAGGACATTGTCTATGGTAGCCGGGCCGCCTTAGGAAGATCCAAAGCCCTAAGTTTTCAAACTTGTGTTTTGGATTTTTTGCATTTAATAATAAGTTTTATAGTAGGGGATTTGTTATGAAATTTACCCGTGGTTTTTTAGGTACCTGGTTAGTAAATGAAGGTATTATTAGCCAGAAACAGTTGGAAGATGCCCTGGAATATCAAAGACAGCACCCGGGGAAAACCGGTGTTCTGGGTAAAACCCTGGTACAGTTGGGGTTTTGTTCAGAGGACGATATAGCCAGAATCATTGCCAAGCAGGCGGGGGTTCCCTTTGTGTCACTGGAAAACCATACCATAGACCCTGCAGCTATTACTGCCGTGTCTGTAGATGTTATGAAGCGCTATAAAGCCCTGCCCCTGGGTTTTAGTGAAGGAAAGCTGATGGTGGCAATGCAAAAACCTACGGATATTGTAGCCATCGATAATTTACGTGTCTTAACAGGCTTTGACATTAAGCCAGTGTTTTCTCCCGATAGTGAATTGGACGTTGCCATTGAAAAATATAGCAGAGAAGCAATGGAATTTAACAAGGTTGAAGAAGAAACACCACAAATTGAAGAAATTACAGCAAATATAGATGACGACCAGAAACCGGCTGTCCAGTTAGCCAACATGATCTTATCCCAGGCTGTAGCCGCCAAGGCCAGTGACGTTCATATTGAGAGATATGAACAACGCATGAGGGTACGCTTTAGAATTGATGGTGTATTGCATGATATTATGGAGCCGCCGGTAAAGATGCATGCCTCCCTGGTATCTCGCATCAAGGTTATGGCTAATATGGATATAGCCGACCGCAGGATACCCCAGGACGGACGTATATCCCTGAAAATTGAAGGGAGACCCATTGATATTCGTGTGGCTACCTTACCCACCAGTTATGGTGAAAGGTTAACCATGCGCCTGTTGGATAACTCAGCCAGAATGATTACCCTGGAAGAACTTGGTGTAGCACCCAAAATTCTTGAAAGATACCGTGAGATTGTTCAATTACCCTACGGTTTCATACTGGTAACCGGGCCCACCGGCAGTGGCAAAAGTACCACCCTATATGCCAGCCTAAACGCTGTGGATTGGGTCGGTAAGAATGTTATTACCATTGAAGACCCTGTGGAATACCGGATGGAAGGCGTAAACCAGATTCAGATTAATCCCCAGGCAGGTCTTACCTTTGCCTCAGGTCTTCGCTCCATCCTGCGCAGTGACCCGGATATTATCATGGTGGGTGAGATTCGTGATCAAGAAACTGCAAAAATTGCCATAGAATCGGCCATGACTGGACATATGGTCTTTGCTACCCTACATACCAATGATGCCCCTGGGGCCATCAGCCGTTTAACCGAAATGGGAATAGAACCCTTTCTTACTGCTTCATCTTTAGTATGTGTTTTAGCCCAGCGCTTGGCCCGGGTCCTTTGCCCCCATTGTAAGGAAGCCATTCAGTTAACCAGAAGGGATTTGGCAAAGGTGCCGGACTTCCCCTTTGCAGAAGGAGAGGACGTGGTTACCCTATATAAGCCCAAAGGCTGTATGCGTTGCAGCAATACCGGCTTTCGAGGCAGGGTAGGAATCTACGAACTATTATTTGTTACAGAGAAAATTCAACGCCTGGCCCTGGAGAAGGCCTCGGCCAAAGAAATAACAAGTGCCGCCCTAGAAGAGGGCATGGTTGTTCTCCGGCAGGATGGTTTGTTAAAGGTAAAACAAGGTATCACTTCGCTGGAAGAAGTATTGAGGGTGGTTGTTTAACATGGATAGCCGAAAAATACCGGATATCAATGAAATATTAATACGCACCGTCGGCATGAACGGTTCAGACCTGCACTTAAATGTGGGGACATCTCCGGCGGTACGGGTTTATGGCGAACTTGTGCGGATGGAAGATGTACCGAGGTTGCTGCCCAAGGATATAGAGGATATCATTTATCCCATTCTTCAGCCACACCAAAGGGAGCAACTGGAGAAGGATTTGGAACTGGATTTCTCCTACTCAATTCCAGGGGTAAGTCGCTTTCGTGGTAATATTATGTGGCAAAGGGGAACGCTGGCTGTAAACTTCCGAGTGGTAGCCATAAATATCCCACAACTGGATGATTTAGGCTTGCCGCCAACCGTCAAGGAATTTTCACGCTTACCCCGAGGGTTGGTGCTGGTGACTGGACCCACCGGCAGCGGCAAATCCACCACCCTAGCTTCGATCATTGATCTAATTAACCAAGAAAGAAGCTTAAACGTCGTAACCATAGAGAATCCCATTGAATTTTTGCATAGTCACAAAAAATCCATTATTAAGCAGCGGGAGGTGGGCATTGATACCCACTCCTTTGCCAACGCCCTACGTCATGTACTGCGCCATGACCCCGATGTTATTTTAGTTGGGGAAATGCGGGACTTGGAAAGTATCTCCATAGCACTTACTGCCGCCGAAACGGGTCATTTGGTGTTTTCTACCCTGCATACCCAAACAGCCACCTTGGCAGTGAATCGTATTGTGGATGTGTTCTCAGAAGGCATGCGTAACCAGATCAGACAGCAACTGGCAGATTCTTTGCAAGCTGTTATTGCCCAGCAGCTGATACCCCGAGCGGACGGTAAGGGTAGAACCATTGCAGTGGAACTTTTACTCAGCAATCCTGCTGTGAGAAATTTAATTCGTGAAGGAAAAGAGCACCAATTGTATACGGTTATGCAGACTTCCCGGAATACCGGCATGCAGACCATGGATCAAGCACTGGCAACCCTTTGTCTAACAGGGAAAATTAGCCGTAACATGGCCCTTGAGCGCTGTGTTGATAAAATTGAACTGGAACGGGCCTTGAACAGAGGCTTCTAATAGATATGGTATAGAAACAGTTATATAAAGCGGGTGGGGGGGTAATATGCCTTTATACTCCTACGAGGCAATGGATAAGCTTGGCAACACAATTGAAGGGAAATTAGAGGCAGAAGACGAATGGACTGTGGCATCCCGCCTAAGCAAGATGGGCTACACAACCCTAGAAGTGGAAGAACTAAAAGAATCAGTCATTAAAACATCTTTTGGTAAGCGTAAGGTTAAGCTTGGCGAGTTAGCCTTTTTCAGTCGTCAATTGGCCGCCATGCTAACAGCAGGGATTCCTTTAACTCGTTGTCTGTATACCCTCAGTGAGCAAACCAGTAACCCTATACTGGCCAGTTGTGCTGGTGAAGTTGCCAGCAAGGTTGAGAGTGGTATTGGTTTTTCGGAGGCCCTAAGTTCACATAAAGCTATTTTTTCCACCATGTATATTGAAATGGTAAAGGCGGGGGAAATGAGTGGTTCCTTAAATGAAATTTTAACAAGACTATCCCTACAACTGGAGAAGGATAAGCTGCTGCGAGATAGTTTAAAGGCGGCGACCTTTTATCCCTCCATTGTTCTAACCTTTGCGGGTCTTGTAATTCTGGCTATGATGTTTTTTGTAGTACCGATTTTTATTGGTATGTTTCCCCCGGGTATGAAATTACCCCTGCCCACCCAAATTGTGGTGGGGCTCAGTAATTCAATGCGGAATTATTGGTATCTACATGCCTTGGGCTTTGTGCTGACCATTCTGGGTCTTAAAATATATTTGGGCAGTGAGTTGGGCCGTAAAACTTGGGATGAAATAAAATTTCGCCTACCCATCTTTGGGGAACTATTTAAAAAGGCCACCATTGCCCGTTTCAGTCGCATGTTGGCAACACTGCTTGGTGGGGGTATCCCTGTGTTACAGGCCCTGGAATCTGCCGGGCCATCCTCTGGCAGCAGGCAGGTGACCGAGGCGATCCGAATGACAGGGACACGGATTCAGGAAGGGCAGAGTATCGCTACCCCCTTGAAGGAAAGTAAATTCTTTCCTCCTATGGTAATAAATATGATTGCGGTGGGAGAGGAAACCGGTCAACTGTCGGTTTTGCTGGGAAGGGTAGCTGATTTCTATGAGGAAGAAGTAGCCACCATGACCAAAGGTCTTTCTTCTATCCTGGAACCCCTGCTACTGATCATCGTTGGTATTACCATCGGGGCCATTGTAATTGCCATTTACCTACCCATATTTTCTGTTGTAACGTCGGTAGGCAAATAGGTGTCAAACAGAATTATCATATTGCAGTTTATGGAGAGGGTATCTTATGGCATTTTTTAAACCCGCTGGTGCAGTTGGGCTGCAGATAGATACTGGCATAATCAGGGTTGTGGAGTTAAAGGGGACTGCCCGCTTTGCATCACTGGTTACTGCTGGGCAAATTGACATTCCGGACCACGCTGTGGTTGATGGAATCGTTGTTGATGTGCAAACCGTGGCACAGGCCATCCGGGATCTATGGGAAAGGCATAATATTAAGGATCGTGAAGTGGTACTGGGAATCTGCAATCAAGGCGTGTTTATGCGCTACACTACCTTCCCCAAAATACCGGACAAAAAACTGGCACAGGCCCTGCGGTTTCAAGCCGGAGAATATTTTCCCATTGATAACTCGCAACTTGTTTTTGATTATGCTGTGCTGGGTGAGGATAAAAAGGCAAACAATATTAAATTAAAAGTACTGCTGGTGGCTGCCAGAAAGGATTTGCTGGATATCAGCCTGAGGACCTTGGAGGCCGCCCATCTACAGCCTAAGGTCGTAGATATTTCTTATCTTGCTTTACTGAGAACACTCACCAGAGAGCAGCTTTCAGATAGCCTTGTTCTGGTGGACCTAGCCAATGGTCTTACGACCATTCAACTGGTACATGAAGGGATACCACGTTTTTCTAGGGTAATATCCCATTCCCTGCAATCCTATGCCCGTGAGGTAAATGTCCCGTTGGCTGATGAAAACCTGACCTCACTGCCCCTGGTGGCTGCAACGGAGGAGGTTGCTGCTAGAAGCTATACAGGCTTTAATACTCCTGAGGATTGGAGCACCACCCTGGCCAATGAAATTCGATCCTCAGTTAGTTATTACCTGGCCCAGGCCAATGCAGGTTCAGTGGAAATAGTTATCCTCAGTGGCAGAGGGGCACGTATTTCCGGACTTGCGGAACGTCTGCAGGAGGAACTGGGAGTTCGTGTTGAAGTGTTGTATCCTCTAAAAAATCTTCAGGAGAGTCTTCAAAGTAATGGGTTAGGTTTTGCAGATATAGGTACAGATTTTACCTCTTGCATAGGTCTGGCTCTCAGGGGATTGGGGGAATAGCTACATGGACATAAGGATAAATTTGTTACCCCCGGAAATTAAGCATCAATTTGAGCAAAGAAAAAAGCAGCAAAGGTTAATGATAATATCTGCAGTAATTTTAGCAATATTTGTTTGTGTTATGATCGGGCTCCAAATTGGCACGCAAAAAGTTAGAAGTGATATAGCAAAGCTGCAGCAACAGAAGCTGGGTTTAGAAAAACAGGTAACCCTCCTAAAACCATACCAGGAGCTTCAGGCAAAGAAAGAAAAGGTGGATAAACGTGTTAGGCAAGCAATGGGTACGTCTGCCGATTACACTCCACTGCTGGAGGGGATCGGCATATATATGCCGCCCAATGTCTGGCTTGAGGAATTTTCAGTCAGTCTGGAAAAGAAAAATGACAAGAATGCATCTCAGAATAATTTGATGTTAAATAAAGATAATGAGATGTTAGATAAAGTAAATAAAGTGGCAGATGATGTGGTAAACAAGGGTTTCTCTAATAACGGAGATCAGGATAAAAAGAAAGCTGAACAACTTGTTTCCTACGGGGAAGTTTATATCAGGGGCTATGCTTTAGATCACTTTTCCGTCGCCAATTGGCTTAAGGAACTGGAAAAGATACCCCAGATAACGGGTATTCGCTGCCAGTTCTCCTCCGAGGAGGAGACCGCTGGAGAACTGCTCACAACTTTTGAAATAAAGGCTGCCCTGGTACAGCCCAGGGATACACAACCATCCGGCCAAAGGGTGGGTGAATAATTAGTATGAAGCAAAAGAAATCGCAGCAATACCTTACTGCACTTTTAGCAGTCATCGCCGGTGTCCTAATGGTTTTCCTTATTTATCATCAGTTAATGTCATTAAAAGCGGCCCGGCAAGAGGCTTTGTCATTAGAGTCAGCCTTAACACAAACCAATTCCCAATTACAGTCCCTGGTAAAACTGCAAAAACAAGCGGTTAATATACAAGAACAGATCGATAAACTGGAACAGGTGATGCCTGCTGAACCATTGGAAGATTTACTTATCAAGGACTTACAGGCCAATGCCAGTATCCATGATCTCCACCTGCTTGAGATTTCCTTTGATGACTATATTAACCAAAAGGACTATGGGGAGATACCCTTTAATTTCACACTGGAGGGCCAATATCTGGGCTTGCTGGATTTTTTAAAGGATTTGCAAAGGGGGCCTAGGGCTGTGCTGATTAAGGAAATAAAGATAACCAAGGAAGAACCTGACTTACCGATTATAACCATTAATGTAACCGCCAGTACCTTTTTCACCAATGAATAAATTTTGAGAAAGCTTTTTTGGCCAGGGGGAAGGTAGCTATGCAGAAGAAAAGCCTGAAAGATATAGAAATAAACAAAGAACTATTTCAGCAGATATGGAAGAAACTCAACGAAACCAAAGTTGAAGATATCCTTCCCTATCTTAAGAAAAATAAAAAGGTTGCCTTAGGGGCGGTTTTCCTGCTAATTACCCTGGTGGGGTTAGTCTATCTGGTAAAGTTAAATATGGACACCTTTAAGTCCCAGAATGGACAGACCGCAGAAGTTTCCCCGCCGGCAGGGGTTAACCCCAAACTACCGGTATCTACCTTTTTACCCCAGGAAAAAAGAACCCTTGGGCAGGCAACAACCCTAAAGGACCCCTTCGCCGGCAGAATGAAGTTAAAGGGCATCATGACCGGCGGTGGGGGAAGCAACCTGGCCATCATTGAGCTTGGCAACACCTCCTATATTGCCAAACCGGGAACGGAAATAAGCAAGGGGCTGTTTGTGGAAGCAATAAAACCCGATTTAGTCATTCTCAAGACCAAAGAAGAAAGAATGTATCTGGAATTCAATGGCCGCACAAAAACAGAGCAAATTAGCAAGGACAAACCAAAGGCAGAAGATAAGGCAAAAGAAGAGCCTGCCAAGGATAAGACTAAGGATACCACTGCCAGTGATAGTAATAAACAATAGCAGAAAGGGGGATAGGATATGTCACTGATAAATAATTATCTAAGACAAAGAAAAAAAGACCTCATAAACGTTATAAAAAAGACACTGTTTATTGCATTTATGTTAACACTTATTTCTTATCAGATTGGTATAAGAGAATCCTTTGCTGATTCAACTCCAATTAAAAGTGATAACGACCTTCCCACCTTCACAGAGGCTGCCTCTGACAATGGCAGTCAGGGGGGATTCTCCCTGGACGTCAGGGGTGCCGACCTGCGGGATGTCCTTTCTGCCTTGGCCATAAAAATGGGAGTTAATATCATCCTGCTGGGCACAGAGCCAATAGAAATGGATTTTCAGGCGAAGAATATCTCTCCCAAGGGAGCCTTTGAGCTGATTATCCAAAGCAAAGGATTAGCCTATGTACAGAACGGAGACATCCTGATTGTTGGCACACCGGCAGATTTGGAAAAAGACTTTTTTAGTCAGATGATCTTAACCAGATTTGATACATATCATATTACAACCGACAAAGTGCAAAAGATGATTGCGGATCTCGGTGTACAAGGGGTTAAAAGTGTTCTTGTTGATACCAATCCTCATATTATATGGGTTCAGGGAACCGCCGAGGGCTTGGAAAAAGTTCACGAACTAATTGCCAATGTGGATGTGGAAGAAGTTAAAGAAAAAACCATCGAAGAACAGCAAGCCCGGTTTGTTTATACACTAACTAATGTAGTAGCAGCAGATGCAGCCACCCGCCTAGAAAAATTTGGTTTTAAAGATATTGTTACCATTGCAACGGACGGTGACCGCTACGGGCACGAACTGATGGTGATCTGTCCGAAAAAGATTGAAACCGAAGTAAAGACCGCTTTAAATAACATCGACGGAACCCGTAAAAGAACCAGGGCTCCTGTCCTAACGGCCAAGGGTACCTATGCCCACCAGGCTTTAGCTTCAGCCCGGGATCTCCTCAGCGAGATCAGCGGCGTATCCGCCGGCAACATGAATATCTCCAGAAACCTAGGCCCCAGCTCAGAACCCATCCATGTGCTGTGGGTAGAAGAAACACCTGATAAAATCAGGATGCTCAAGGACTTGGTGACAGAAATGAAGCTGGAGGAAATTACCCAAGGTGACTCCGATAAAAAGGATTCTGAATAAAAAATAAGATATTTTTGATTTGAAAGGGGGTGAATTGGATGTTAAAAATTGCAAAAATGCTTCGCAACAGAAAAGGCTTCACTCTGGTGGAGTTGATGGTGGTAGTTGCAATTATTGGTATTTTAGCGACTATTGCTGTACCAATGTATAACAATGTTACAAAAGATGCTCAAGATGCCGCTAATGAAGCAACTGCAAGAACACTTAATGGAGCAATTTCTATGTATATGGCCAAACAGACTAGTACAGAAGTTGCAGCCTTTGTAGTTAAGGATAAAGCAGGTGTCCTTGCTGAGTTAGTTGCTAAGGGGTATATACAAGCAGGTGCTGATGTAACAAATTTGAATTTTACTGATGGTACTGCTACACCCCTTAAAGCACCTGTTTATGTTGCACCTTAAACTTAAGAATCTAGGGCTTTAGAGCTAGGTACCATATTTGCTCTACAAAGTAAAGCTCCTGACGTCGCTTCACTTTGCTAAAGTGCCAGGCACTTTACTTAAGCAAAGGAGTACTTTTTTATGTTGTGCAAGGTCCAAAAAGGGTAACTTGTTAACTTAATTACTGGAAACAATTACGCCTCCTGTTACGAATATAGCAGTAGGCGTTTTTTTCTGGGGAAGGGAAACCTAGAGAAATATTTGAAGCCGAAGAAAGGATAGTACTTTCCCCAAGGTTTAAGTACTCTTAAAATCTGTATAAAATTTTAAGGGTTATAGTGGTGAAACCATATTTTATACGATATT
The DNA here is from genome assembly GCF_000016165.1 of Desulforamulus reducens MI-1. GTDB lineage: Bacteria > Bacillota > Desulfotomaculia > Desulfotomaculales > Desulfotomaculaceae > Desulfotomaculum > Desulfotomaculum reducens. The sequence continues at coordinate 1,116,187 of NC_009253.1, forward strand.
ATAAAGTATAAAAATTAAAAAATTCTTAGAGGTATGCGGTGCCATTGGCACAAATCATAGCCCATGGGAATACCCGAGAAATAGTTTTTGACCTTCGTTAAGGGAGGTAGATAACATGTTTATTAAAAACCAAAAAGGAATTGCTTTGGTTTCAGTACTTATTATTCTGGCGATTACATCCCTGCTGGGAACTACAGTATGGTATGCCAGTTCTCAGGAGACTTTATCCTCTGAACAGGTTGAAAACCGGACGCAAGCTTATTACTATGCGCAATCAGGGGTGGAAATGGCTTTAAGTTATATTAAAGATCTTTGCCGTGAAAATAAAGTCATACCCTCAAAAAAAGTTTTTTATGGAGATCTTAATGGTGCTCTTAGTGAAGAACGAAATGACAGTTATAATATTGAAACGGAAATATTATATGAGGCAGGTACCTTTACTGTTAAGTCCGTTGGTATTGTAAGAAAGGGTCAGACTGGGGCTATACAAGCACAGGATGACTTAGCGTATGAGATTAGCAGAGATACCGTTTTACAAATGCTGGGGGCGGGAGGCGGTAATGGAGGTAGTGGTGGTCCGATCGCTCTGTTTTCGAATAAAGGGATACTTTTTAAGGGTAGTGCTGAAATAAGTGGTAATGTATTGACGAATACTGTAGAAAGTGGCCATGTTCACTTTCAAAATAATAAAACAGGTATATTTAACGGTAATCTATATATTGGTCCAGGAGCAAATAAAGAGAAAGTTGTAACGTATAGTGGTGGGGGTGAAGAAACCAAAAACATACCAAATGGCAAGATTGATTATCTCCCTGCACTACGAAGTTATCCCCTACCTGCTTTTCCAAACTTTCCTGAAGATTTGACATCAAAAGACAACCTTGTAACAGAACCAGGGGCGATTTCTGGTAAGGTAGCTGACAGCAATGGTAATGGAATTGGTGATGTAGCAATTTACCTGAGTCCGAGTATACAGGGGAGTTTGGTTAAAACAAATGTAAAAACAACCAATGATCCAGGTTGGAAAAAAGGCCATGGGACATGGGCGGCCTATACTGGAGAAGGATCTGGACATCAAGAGGGAACAGTGATTGTTACACCCATGAAGGATGGGTATACTTTTGATCCGCAGTTTCGAGAGGTAACAGGACCGATGTCAAACGTGAACTTCTTAGCAGTTCCATCTAATGCTACCTATAATACGCCACAGATAAACTCAAACCAGACGTGGTACTGGAAAATAGACGAAGACGGCTATTACGATAAGATCTCAATAAAAGGTGATAGGACCCTGTGTATTGACTTAAAGGGGGAGACACGGAAACTCCGTGTAAAAAACCTGGATATACAACAAGGGAATATTGTTCTGGTTGGAGAGGGAAGACTTATTTTATACGTTGAAAATGATTTTAACCTTAGTGGAAGCAGTACGATTAACGCCAATGGTGAAAGCAATTCTTTAATTATGTATTATCAAGGAAAAGATTCACTAAAATTTGCTGGAGATACACGATTTAAAGGTTCTATTTATGCCAAGAATGCTAATATTTCTATCCAAGGCAGTAATAATATAATTGGTAATGTTATTACAGGAGGAAAGTATGTTTCTGTACAAGGAGATGCAGATGTCTATCCTATGATTTTATATGCACCAAAGGCTGAACTTACAGTTACAGGAAGTGGTAAAATATTAGGTACTGTTGTAGTTGATGATTGCATTGTACAGGGAGACTCTCGGATAACCGCTAATAATCCACTGGATACAACAATTTTTAATTCATTGGAATGGGGGTCTAATGGTCCTCCCTCTCTATCGGTAACAGTGGAAGAACCATCAAGATTAACTTGGAGGGGATATGGTCAATGGATAAAAATTTGATTTTCGGACAGTGAATTATTTATTGTATTCACAAAGATTTTTTTATTAATAACTAGTTAGAAACATGAATCAAAATTTTGGGTCAAACTAAACTATATTTATAAACATCTATGCGAAAAATGACAGTACAAATAGCAAAGTGATGTGAGGTTATGAAGGGATTATCCCAAGATAAAGGGTTTACGCTTGTAGAATTGTTAGTTGCTTTGGCTATTTTGGCAATTCTTATTGTTGCATTCACCACTTTTTTTGGGTGGAATATAACAAGTATTTTGGAGACAGGTAAAAGAAGTGAAGCTATTGCAAATGCAGAGAAGAAGCTGGAAGAATTGTACTATAAGGAAGACAGAGAACTGTATTTTACCAATAAAACATATCTGAATGATCCGACTGAGGGCGAGTATGTAGAAGATCCTGATAATATTAATTCTTATGATGGACGGAATAGGAAATTTTGCGTAGAGCCTTATGTTAGCGGGGTTGTTAAGGGCTATACAGTTACTGTGGTGGCCTTTTACCAGAACGGACAGCGTCATGTTACAATTTCCTCATTTATAGAAGCTGATTAGAGGGGGCATGAAAAATCTCTTTACCATTTAAAGAACAAAGAGGGATCACTTTAATTGAGCTTTTGATTACTTTGGCCATTATAGGTGCAGTAATTGCAGTTAGCTACAGCTTTTATTTTTATGTTAACAAATCCTTCATGACCTCATCCAAGCAGTCGGAAGTGCAGTTTAACGTCCGAATGGCCAGTGAAAGAATAGAGGATATTGTCCGTAGTGCTAGTGAAATGGAGATTCAACAGGACTATACCAGTGTGGCAGGAAAGGAAGCCATCTACATTGAAAATAGTTCTTTGAAACATTATAAAGATGGATCATCTACAGATCTTTTGGGAGGTAATTATGGAGATATAAGTTTTCATATTTCTTTTAATAAAGTAAGCGATGGTATATTAGGCTATACGGTAACTGGAGAAATAGATGGGGAACACTCTTACCAAATAAGTAAGGATGTATGGATATTAAAGATAGAAAAGATTACCGGGAATTCTGGAAAGGCCATTATCTTTAAGCCCTAATATTGGAAAACTATTAATTAATTATCTTCCAATATTAAACAAAAGGTCTAACAGGGGAAGAGAATCTGTTAGACCTTTTTACTTTTGTTAGAACAAATTTTATACCTTAAAAATGGTTATACTGCTACCCAAAGAAAAAATATTCCTCATCTACGGGGGTAGTACTACTGAACTTATTATTTCTCATATGCTTACTTACCTTAGTTGATCTACTGTTAACCCATTATGGCTTGAGCCTAGGCGTTATTCAAGAGGCCAACCCTTTACTATCTAAAATATTAGATAACAACCCTACGCCTACCGTCATAGGGGTATTTTGTTTTGTGAGTACCGCTTGCCTTTTCCTCTACAGTGTACGCCACAGAATTAGCTGGCTTCCTTCGGCATTAAGGCTGCTTTTGGTAATCAAGCTGGGTGTTATAGGTTTACATTGTAGGTGGTTGATGAAAATTGCCTTATTGTAGTTTAAGTTTCATAAAATAAACCTCAACATCGTCGTTACGATTCTGAGTCCACTTCATCTTTTCGATACACCAACCGGTGATTATGATGCCGTTGTTCGTCTGCTGGATAGAGAAACTTGGGTCAAATTTATCTCTGGCCAGGGTCTTATCCCATAATTTCTTGCCTGCTTCATCCGTTTTGACCAGATAAAGATCAAACCCTCTCCGATCCTTTGCAGTGGTCCAGCCGGCCAGCAAGTAGCCGCCTTCTGGGACTTGCTGTACCGATTTACCCACAGCCCAACCGTTCCCACCGTAGGTTTTCTCCCACTGAAGATTACCCGCATTGTCTATCTTTAGCAGATACGCATCGGACCCCGTTGGGTTATAGGTAGAGCTTTCACCTGCTATTATGTATCCACCATCAGTAGTCTCTTTTAAAGAGTTTACACAATCCAAGCCACTTCCACCAAGGGTTTTTGCCCACTCCTTTTTCCCCTTGCCGTCTACCTTAGCTAAGTAGATGTCAAAACTGCCGGCTCCTGTGGAATTGGTCTGACCTACCAGCAGGTAGCCACCGTCCTTGGTTGCTAAAACACTGACTCCGCTATCGGAACCCTTGCCACCTAAGGTTTGCTCCCACATCAGTTGTCCCTGGTCATTGGTCTTAATCAGGTAAATATCCTTATCCCCAGCCCCGGAGGAGGTAGTTTCCCCCACAATGATATAACCGCCATCGGAGGTTTGCTCCACCCAAGTGCCGCTGTCATCACCACTGCCACCATAGGTCCTATACCATTTTTTCTGGCCGGAGGCATCGGTTTTGACCAGATAGACATTTTTGTCTAGGCTTTGGTTGAAGGATTGGGTAACACCGGTTAGGATAAAACCATCATCTTTAGTTTGTTTAATAGAAAGTGCTCGGTCGTCACTGCCCCCGCCATAGGTTTTCTGCCACTTCAATAAACCTTTGGCATCCAGTTTAAGCAGATAAGCATCATATTTACTATGTCCGTGCAAATAGGAGGACATTGTCTCACCCACCACAACATAACCCCCGTCAACCGTTTGCAGGGCTGCAGTTCCTCGGTCAGTCCCGCTACTGCCGGCCACTTTCTCAAATTCAATTTCCAAACCTGCTCCCCAGGCTTGAAGTGAATGAAACGGGATTAAAAATAGCGATACCAACAGAATTAGGAAACGGGTTTTTATTTTCCTTAACATCATTAAATTCCCCCTTGTACGGAACACTGGAATTACCAATTTAAATAAATTGACTAACACATATTCTAATTATACAAAAAAGATGTGCTTCTTAATAGAAAGCTACAGGGGTTTTCACAAACTTAGAAGAAATAAAGATTGACATGCTTTTTTTTCTACTAACTTTTGAAAAGCAGATGGAGGATTTTCATTGTCTAAGGTGAACGACTTTTGTAGCAATGTCCAATGCAGAGATTTTAAGCGAGCAGAAACAATGAAATCCTCATAGAAGGGTTTATACTTATTTCTAAAGTATTTGGAGGAGAATAAAGTGATGGCTTTTTATATCCTTGTATTGATCACCGGACTGGTGGTGGGCAGTTTCCTAAATGTTTGCATATACCGGATTCCCCAGGGGGAAACAGTGGTTACCACACCCTCCCACTGCTTTGCCTGCGGTACCCGTTTGAAGCCCTGGGATTTAGTACCCCTGTTCAGCTATCTTTTGTTAAGGGGAAAATGTCGTTACTGCAGGGTGAAGATATCCGTACAGTACCCTTTGGTTGAACTTATCACTGGTTTACTCTTCCTGGCAACTATTTATTATTGGGGCATATCCTGGCAAGCCCTGGCCATGTTGGTATTTTTTTCCGTACTGATGGTTACCACTGTCATTGATATCCACCATCAAATCATTCCTGATAGCGTTTTGCTGGTAGGAGGACTGCTGGGGTTGCCGATCATCTTTTTTCAATCCTTAGATCACTTGAAATGGGGCTTAATCGGTTTTTTTGCAGCAGGCCTCTTACTGCTTTTAATTGCCCTGCTGTCAAAGGGTGGTATGGGCGGCGGTGATATTAAACTGGCAGCGGTGATGGGGCTTTATCTGGGGTTAAAGCCAGTGGCCATAGCCCTTTTCCTTTCCTTTTTATTAGGCGGGGCGGTGGGCATTTTATTACTGGCCACAGGCATCAAGGGTCGTAAAGATCCGGTTCCCTTTGGCCCCTTTTTAGCGGCCGGTGCAATTATATCTGCCTTCCTAGGAGAAAGAATTATTGTCTGGTATCTAGGTTTTTTATAAATTAATAACAATGCTTTCTAGACGTATTTCCTTAGAAACTGAGTAGTCCTGCTTTAGCTGGTGCCATTGCCCCAAAAGTATAAAAAGTGGCCAGACACACCTTCCTAAAAGAAGTCATATGTTAATGTAAGAATAATGGCAGGTTTTTTAACATAATGACCTTTTTGTTAATAGCTAGGGGGTAGTGGGTGGTGAAAATTGGTGATATTGTAACAAGAAAGATTTACGGGGAAGATATGCAATTCTGTGTTTTAGGCTTTTATACCAATCAACGGACCGGAGAAAAGGTGGCCATACTGGCCTTGCTGGACCCAAATCTTATTGTAGAAGCTTCGGTACAGGAACTGAATCCGGTTTCGGCCAGAAAATTGTTTGCTTTAACCCAAAATTTTGTGCACTAGGAAAGCCTTAGTTTGCAGCCAGCCCGGGAGGGCAATTCCATCTACCTTTATAATTTTTTTCATCATACTTTTACAATGCCGCCTACTATGGGCGGTTTCATTTTAGTAAATCAGAAAGTTAAAACTTTCCGATTGTATAAGGGCAACTAAGGCTTACGCCGTCGCCTAAAGGCTCTCGTGCCCTATAGGGTATGGCATAAGCCAAGTTTTCTTTATAATGTATATTTCGGAAGGAATATTTTGTCTTTGGGAGAACAATACTTATGTTGAAGGAAAGGAGTTGGGTATTTGCCTTGAGTAATAAATATTTGACCATTGCGCAAAATGCAGTTCAAAAAGCAACATCCGGTGGTGCAGCAATGGCTGAGGCTTTTTTGCTGAGCAGTAAGGAATTATCCATTGAAACTCGTGATGGTGAAGTAGAAACCATGAAACTGGCTGAAGACCGGGGAATGGGTATTCGAGTAATAACCGACGGGCGAGTTGGTTTTGCTTATACGACGGATTTTAGTAGTGGCGGGGTGGATCAAGTTGTTCACCAGGCTCTGGCCAACGGAGCCAACACAGAACCCGATACGCACTATACTCTGCCTCAAATTACAGATAAATATCCACAACTGGATATTTATGACCCTGCCATCCGGGGAGCTTCGGTGGAAAATAAAATTAAAATGGCAGTGGAAATGGAAAAAGTTGCCAAGGCCCATGATAACAGAGTTAAGATTATTGAAAGCTCCTCTTATCAGGACGGAGAAATGGAAGTCAGCATTGTCAATTCCTTAGGTATGCAGGCCCATTACCAGGGTACCTATTGCGGAATTTATCTATCCTTGGTGGCTGGCGAAGGTGAGGACAGCCAGACTGGCTTTGCCATGAAATATGGTTTGAAATATGCTGACCTCGAGCCAATTATGGTTGGTAAGAAAGCAGCAGAACGGGCAGTTCGTATGCTGGGTGCCAAGCCGGTAAAAACCCAGAGAGCAGCTGTGGTGCTGGACCCCTATATTGCCACGAACTTTCTAGGCTTACTATCTCCCGCATTATCCGGTGAAGCTGTACAGAAGGGACGGTCTCTTTTTGGCGGGAAAGTAGGCCAACAGGTGGCCGGTGAATTGGTTTCAGTGGTGGATGATGGCAGATTGAAGGGGGGCATAGCCTCTGCACCCTTTGATGGGGAAGGTGTACCTACTTCAGAAACAGTTTTAATAGAACAGGGCCAATTAAAGGGCTTTTTGCACAATACTTATACCGCTGCCAAGGAAGGCATCCGGTCAACCGGTAATGGTGTGAGGGGTTCCTTTAAAAGTACACCGGAGGTCGGCACCACAAACTTCTTTATTCGCCCGGGGCAGGTCAGTGCGGATCAAATCATTCAGGAAGTTAAAAATGGACTTTATGTAACCGAAGTCATGGGAATGCATACAGCAAATCCAATTTCCGGCGATTTTTCCTTGGGGGCAGCGGGCATTTGGATTGAAAACGGCGCGTTGACAAAACCTGTGCGGGGTGTGGCCATCGCCGGTAATATCATGGAACTACTTGGTTCGGTGGATGCTGTGGGCAATGACTTGGAGTTCTTTGGTGGGAAAGGTTCACCTACCCTGCGGGTTGCTTCTATGTCCCTCAGCGGCAGTTAAGCTTCGATGGGAAGTGTTATATCTGCAAAATTTTACGTATGACCTTTAGGGTATGATACCCAACCAAGTTTTTCGAAAAGAAAATGCTTTTTAGTTTTCTAGGAAACCATCTTTGCAAGAGGATAGGGAATATGGTAAAATGTGTGTCGGTAATGTGGGTTTTTACAGGAAAACCAGCCCGTGGGAGAAGTATATATGAAAATTCTTGTATTGCATGGTCCAAATTTAAATCGATTGGGCAAAAGGGAGCCGGCTGTTTATGGTTCTCTTACCCTGGAAGAGATTAATGCCCAGATTTTAAATTTTACCCAAGAACGAGGAATCAGGGTAGAATTCTTTCAATCCAACCATGAGGGAGATCTGGTGGATCAACTCCAGGCAGCTGCAGAAAGCATGGATGCCGTGGTGTTTAACCCCGGTGCTTTTACACATTATAGCATCGCCCTGCGGGATGCAGTGGCGTCCATTGATATTCCTGTAATCGAGGTGCATCTATCGAACATCCATGCCCGTGAAGAATTCCGTCACAAGTCGGTTATTGCACCAGTGGCTGCTGGTCAAATCAGTGGCTTTGGTTCTGCAAGCTATCTACTTGGCATTCAAGCGGCGCTATCCCTTGCTCAGTCGAGGAGGAATTAATAATGATTGAACGTATAGCGCACCTTCGTGAGAAAATGTCCCAAAGAGGGATTTCTTATTTACTGGTTACCAAACCGGAAAATCGTTATTACCTCAGTGGTTTTACCGGTACCACTGGGGTTTTGTTGATTGGTCAAGAGACAACAGATTTTTTAACCGATTTCCGCTATATTGAACAGGTTAAACTACAAAGCCCCCATTTTCGTGTGGTTAAGGTGGAACAGTCATCGCCCTTTGTATTAGTTTATGAATTATTGAGGAATTATAAAGCTGAAAAGCTGTTTTTTGAAGCAGAGCATTTAACCTATAAAGAATACCAGGACCTTCAGAGCAATTTACCGGGCATAGAACTGGCATCCTGTACAGGATTGGTAGAAGACTTGCGGATGATTAAGGATGACTCTGAAATGACAATCATTCGTAAAGCAATGCAAATTGGTGACAAAGCCTTTGAACATATTCTACAGTACATAAAACCAGGCCGGTCAGAAAAGGATGTGGCCCTGGAACTGGAATTCTTTATGAGAAAGCTAGGTGCTTCGGGCGTTGCCTTTGAAACCATTGTAGCTTCCGGCCCCCGCTCGGCTCTCCCCCATGGGGTGGCCAGTGACAGGCTATTGGAAGACGGTGATTTTATCACCATGGATTTTGGAGCTTTATATCAGGGGTATAATTCAGATATGACCCGTACCGTGGTTATCGGTAAGCCGGATAAAAAGCAACAGGAAATCTATCATATTGTACTGGAAGCCCAAATGGCCGGGCTCCGGGCAGTCAAGGCGGGTATCCCCGCCCGTCAGGCCGATGCAGCAGCCCGCAGTGTGATTACTAAATATGGCTATGGAGAATACTTTGGTCACGGCACAGGACATGGTGTGGGCCTCGCCATTCACGAAAATCCCCGGTTAAATACAAAGGACGAAACCATCCTGCAGCCAGGTATGGTGGTCACCGTTGAACCAGGCATTTACCTGCCCCAATGGGGTGGGGTGCGCATAGAGGATAGTGTTTTGGTAACCGAAGATGGTTGTGAGATACTCACTTCTTCACCAAAAAATGAACTAATTATTCTTTAAATTTTGTTACAGGAGGGCGATTTAGGTTGATTTCTACCAGTGATTTTAGGACCGGTTTAACGGTCGAGATTGACAACGATGTTTATCAAATCATTGAGTTCCAACACGTTAAACCCGGTAAAGGTGCTGCTTTCGTACGTACAAAAATGAGAAATATGCGTACCGGGGCAGTGATTGAAAGAACCTTTAACCCCAACGAGAAATTGGCGCCTGCCAGAATCGAGCGTCAGGAAGTTCAATACCTGTATAATGATGGCGAGAGTTACAATATGATGAATATGGAAACCTACGACCAGTTTACCGTTTCCAAAGCAGATATGGGTGATGCCATCAAGTGGTTAAAAGAAAATATGACCCTGACCATTGCCAGCTTCAATGGCAATATTATTGCGGTAGATCTGCCCAATACGGTGGAACTGGCAGTGGTGGAAACCGCCCCCGGCATCAAAGGGGATACCGCTTCTGGTGGCGGCAAGCCCGCAACCTTAGAAACCGGTGCAGTGATTAACGTACCATTCTTTGTCAACATCGGCGATGTACTGCAAGTTGATACCCGTACCGGGAACTACGTAAAACGGGTATAATCACCATAATAGGTATAAAACCCCCTTTGCCGAGGAATAATACTGTAGTGTTACTATGGTACCAAATGCAAAGGGGGTTTTTCCATGGATAGTTTAAAATCAAAGGTGGCCTACCTGCAAGGTCTGGCCGATGGCGTGGATCTGCCGATGGAGAGCAAGGAAGGGCGATTACTGAACGGGATTATCAATGTTTTACAGGATGTGGCCGAGGAATTGGAAGGTCTGGAGGAAGCACAGGAGCAGTTGGAAGACTATGTTGAGACCATTGATGAAGACCTCTATACGTTAGAAGAGGATATCAATGAATGTGACTGTGAAGCAGAAGACTATGTGGAGGTTGATTGTCCCGGTTGTGGTGAAACCGTCATGTTTAATTCCGATATCCTGGAGGATGATGATATTATTGAAGTAACCTGCCCCAACTGTGACGAAGTAGTCTACGTCAATGACGATACATATGACAATACCAGTGAGATAGAACCAACGGAAGGCAAAGAAAACAAGAGAATTTAATGCAATTTAAAATCACTAGGACAGGTGAGCTTTAATAGCACCTGTCCCTTTTGCTTTGTGCTAAAAAGTACGTTGTTAGTTCCTATGCTAACTAGTTTTGGTAATAAGCAGTGGCAAGTATTGAATCTTCTCTATGGTTGGAGTTATAATAAAATTGTTGAATTTATGTAGAAATGGGGGAACTACCTATGGCTAGCAAAAAGATCCTAATTATTGGCGGTGTAGCGGCTGGTCCTAAAACAGCAGCCCGTGCACGCCGTTTAGATCCCGAAGCACAAATTACTATCTTGGAAAAAGGTAAATACATCTCCTATGCTGGTTGTGGTATGCCTTTTTATCTCTCTGGTAAAATCCATGACTTTGATCACCTTTACTCCACCTCCTATGGCGTAAAACGTGACCCAGAGTTTTTTAAATCCGAACGGGGCGTGGACGTGTTTACTGGAGTGGAAGCCATTTCCATCGATCGTACCAATAAAAAGGTTGTTGCTCGTGATGTGGAAACCGGAGAGGAAAAGATTTTTGAATATGATAAATTAGTATTGGGTACCGGTTCCAATCCCATTACACCTCCCATTGAAAACCTTGACCTGAAGGGTGTCTACCGTTTGAATCATCTTACCGACGCTGCTGCCATTAAACAGGCTTTAGATGCCGGCGAAGTGAACGATGTTGTTGTCATTGGCACTGGTTTTATCGGTATGGAGGCTGTGGATGCCATATTCAGCCCCAGGCGTACAGTAACCGTGGTAGAGTTTAGAGAAACCCTGTTGCCCGGTATTCTTGATCCCGACATGGGTAAGTTGCTGTACAAGAGCTTCTATGAGCAGGGCTTAGAAGGACGTTTTGGCGAAAAGGTTCTCAAATTAGAAGGTGAAGATGGTCGTGTAAGTAAGGTTATTACCGATAAGGGTTCCATTGATGCAGATGCTGTTATCTTGGCTGTGGGTGTTCGGCCCAATGTAAAACTGGCCCAGGATGCTGGCCTTACCATTGGTGAAACCGGTGCCATTGCAGTCAATGAATATATGGAAACCAGTGATCCCGATATCTATGCTCTGGGTGATTGCGCAGAAAATACCAACCTGCTCACGGGCAAAAAAGTCTTTGCTCCCATGGCCACCTATGCAAACCGACAGGGCCGTGTAGTTGGTGACAACGTTACTGGTCGTAAATCTACTTTCAAAGGTATTTTAGGGACCGGCGTACTGCACTGTATGGATATGAACGTTGCTCGGACTGGCTTGGGAGAAGTACAAGCCCGTGCCCTGGGCTATGATATTGAAACCATTACCGTAGCCACCTTTGATATGACCCACTATCATCCCAATAGCAACAAAATTGTTCTCAAGATGATAGCAGAGAAGGGTACCCAAAGAATTTTGGGCATCCAGGGTCTTGGCAAAGGTGAAGTTGCTAAACGGGCTGATGTGGTGGCTGCCTTAATTCAATACGGCGGCACCCTGGATGACCTGTTGAACGTTGACCTTGGTTATGCACCACCCTATAATACGCCCATTGACCCTATGGTGCATGCGGGCAATGCATTGAAGAACAAACTGGAGGGTATTGCCAATACCTATACTCCGGCAGAAGTACAAGCCAAGTTGGAAAAAGGTGACGACTTTGTCCTGTTAGATGTTCGTACAGCACAACAGTTTAATATGCGCTACATTGAAGATGAACGGACTAAACAGTTAGCCTTGGGAGAATTGCGGCAGAAATTGGCTGAGGTACCCAAGGATAAAGAAATTGTAACCGTCTGTGTCATGGGGTCCCGGGCCTATGAAGCAGCCCGTATCCTGGAAGGTGCCGGATTCAACAATGTAAAATTTATGGAAGCTGGTATGGAAGGTTGGCCCTTTGACATGGAAGATTTTTAATATGTCACAAAGCCCGTGTAAAAGACACGGGCTTTGTTTTCAATGTGGGAGAATGGTCCTTTTTTCACAACCTTAAAGGGTTTTTAAAGAAGATCTAGAAAATCAATAATTAAGGGTATACAGTACAATAAGAGGAGGAGAAAAGTGAAGAAATTTATTGTTTTATTGTTATCTTTGGTGATGTGTTTTTCCTTTATTATTCCTGCGGGAGCCGAAGAGCTGTCCCAAGATAAAAAGGCTTTGCTGGATATTATGAATAAGAGTTTTACAGAAATGAACACAGAAATATCATCCACTGCCACTGGTTCTGTAGAATACAAATTGAACCAACTGGGTGGCGGATTTTTGATGATGGTACCAGAATTAAGTAAATTGCAGGGAGCTAAGTTGGGTTTTGACTATAAGCTAAATGCTCCTGCGGGCCAAATGGCAATGCAATGGAAAATAAATTATCAAGGCAAAAGCTACCAGGGGGATATCTATCTTGCAGGGTCCAAAGTGATCTTTACCAAGGATGTTTTTAAAATGGTCAAAGAAATAGACCCTACTGCAGACATTCCAGACCTAAATACACTGCCCCAGTATCTGTATGTAGATGAACCGGAACTAACTCAGTTGTGGTCTAGCCCATGGCTTGGCGCAAAAATTAAAGATATCTTGCCATTACAAAACGAACTAATGGCCTTTATCCTAGAAGGAATGCCCAACGAATGCATTAGCAATTCGGGTAATAATTTGCGTATTTCCATAAACCAAAAGCAATTTGCTGCTTGCTTAGCAGGTTTGGTGGAAAAAGCCGAAAGTGAACCAGAACGCTTTGCGGATCTGATGGCAAAATATATCACAAGCCTGGATGCTACCCAGAGCTATGATGAAGTGAAGAACGATATTCTGACTGATATTAAGTCAGAAGACAGTGAGATTTCCAGTGCTGATAATATCCTAAAATCCATGGAAGAAGCTGGGATTGAGTTAAAAAATCTGGACTTTGATACTCCCAAAGGCCAAAATGGCTCAAGCAAATTTATCTTAAATTTGAATATTAAGGACACCAACACCGCCAGTTCCATCGGTGAAATCAAGGTAACCGTTGATCAAGTTAAATCTGGCAATCAGATAAAGGGAAATATGGACTTTGACGTAAAATTCGCTGTTAAAGAGCAAAACATGAATGTGAGCTTTAAGCTGGCAGGGGATTATGATCAATCCCAAAGGGATGCAGCCTCTGATTTTACATTAACAATTGATGCGGCCCAGGGATCTACAAAAATGTTTAATCTGGGACTGGACATACTCTCAAAGGCAAAGGTTGATAAGAATGTAAACCCGGCAGTACCCCAATTGACAAAGGAAAACAGCCTTGACTTTAGTCAGTTAACCAATGAATCTGATGTTGAGGAAAAAAATCTTTTGCCCGGCTTGGAACCAAAGGTTAACATTGTTCTAGATGACATTCCCGTTGATTTTGATGTGCAACCCTTGGTAAAAGATGGCCGCACCATGGTACCTGTTAGAACTTTGGCAGAAGCCCTGGGCTGCAGGGTAAATGCAGTAAACGATCAGGAAGTATATCTAGCTAAGGGCAATCAGTATGTTATGATGAAGCTTGGCGAAAGAAAATATACCGTCAACGGTAAAACGAAATTATTGGATGTGCCAGCCTATGTGAAGGATGGCAGAACCTTAGTTCCTCTCCGCTTTATTGCTGAAGAATTAGGCTGCCAGGTAGAAGCAGACGGTAACATGGTTTACATTACTAGTAATGAGTAGGGTGGAAAGTTTGAGAGTTGGAAAGTTTGAAAGCAGAAAGTTGAAAGCTAAAAACTAAAGACTAAAAGCTAACAGCTATTTTGAGAGTGTCATTTTGGCACTCTTTTTTTATTTCTTAAACTTAATTGGAATAAAATGACACCTAACTCAATATGTATAAGAAAGGGAGGGGACAAACTATGTCTGTTTTGAGACAAGTTCATGTTTTGGATACAAGCAAGGGCTTGCCCTTGGATGAAGTACTAAAGTTATTTCCCCCAAATCTACGCCAAATGCTGACCGAACTTCCCCTGCCCATTAAAGAAGAAGTGGAGGAAATTCGAATTCGACAGGGACGGCCCTTAATGCTGGGACTGGCCCAGGGGGATTGCTTTGTAAATGATCAGGGCTCTGTGTCTGCTAAGGCCACGGAGGCCTATACCATTAATAACCTTGATGTAGAGCGGATAACTCAACTGGTGAGCCGAAGTTCCCTCTATGCCTTGGAGGAAGAACTGAGGAATGGTTATATTACGCTGCCTGGTGGACACAGGGTTGGCATTACCGGTAAAGTCCTAACTGACCAGGGAGGAATTAGAAATATTAAGTATATTTCCGGCTTTAATTTCCGAATTTCAAGGGCAGTGGTAGGTGTGGCAGATAAGGTTTTGCCTTACCTCATTTCTTCGGACGGTCGATTTTATCATACCATACTGGTGTCGCCGCCCCGCTGTGGTAAAACTACGATGTTAAGAGAGATCATTCGCAGACTCAGTGAAGGGGTGCCAGAATTAGGTTTTTCGGGTGTCACTGTGGGTGTGGTGGACGAGCGTTCGGAAATTGCCGGTTGTTATCGGGGTGTTCCCCAGAGGGACATCGGCCCTAGAACTGATGTTTTAGATGCCTGTCCTAAGGCTCCGGGTATGATGATGTTGCTGCGTTCCATGGGTCCAATGATCATAGCTACCGATGAAATTGGACGACAGGAAGATGTGGCAGCCTTGGAAGAGGTACTAAACGCAGGCGTTAAGGTACTGAGTACGGTCCATGGCGCAACTCTGGAAGAATTGGCAGACCGCCCAGCTCTACAATATCTCTTTAGGATTAAGGCTATCCAAAGGTTTATTATACTGGGTCGGTCCCGGGGGGTGGGGACCGTAGAAGACATCATTGACGGCCGGACCATGAGGTCGTTGGGGGTGAAACCATGTTAAAAATCATTGGTGCAGCAGTGGTGGTGTTCTTTTGTACGTTAATAGGTATGACGGTAGCCAGTGGCTATAGCAGACGGCCCGGAGAGATTCGTGCCCTATTAAATGCCCTGCAAATCTTGGAAACAGAGATAGCCTACGGGGCGACACCCTTACCCGATGCTATGACCAGTGTGGCAGAACGTTGTGATCCCAGGGTGGCCTTGTTATTTAGCAGGGCTGGGACTGAATTAATGAGCATGCGGGGAATTACTGCCAGGGAAGCCTGGCAAACGGCCCTAAGTCAGTATTACCCAAAATCATCGATAGCCAAGACGGATCGGGCTATCCTTGTGGAATTGGGTACTAGTCTTGGGATGTCCGACAGGGAGGATCAGATAAAGCATCTGGTACTGGCAAAGGAACAATTAAAACTAGAGCATGCCAAAGCAGAAGAGGCCTCCCTAAAGAATACCAAAGTCTATCATTATTTGGGTTTCCTGGGTGGTCTAACGGTGGTGCTAATCCTTATCTAAGAAGGGGGATGTGAGGCATGGGTAATATCGATCTGATCTTTAAGATTGCAGGGGTTGGATTGTTAACGGCAGTTCTGACAACGTTACTCAAAGAGTACAAAAAGGATGATTATGCTGTTCTGGCCACTCTAGGTGGCTTAACAGTGGTGCTTTTCTGGGTGGTGCAACTCCTGGGAGGGTTGTTTGATCAGGTAAAATCGGTATTTAAGTTGTTTTAAAAAGGGGTCAGGGGTATGGATATTTTACAAATCGTTGGGCTGGGGTTGGTGGTTTGCATTCTTGCCATTATCCTGCGCCAGCAGAAGCCACCCATGGCTACATTATTGACAATGACAGCAGGTATCATCATATTTTTTGCCATGATGTCCCAAATTACAGCGGTCTTTAATGTTCTACGGGATTTGGCCAGTCAGGCCAATGTAAGTATGGTTTATATGGGTACCATTCTGAAAATTGTAGGCATTGCCTATATTGCAGATTTTGGCTCTCAGATATGCCGAGATGCCGGGGAAAGTGCCCTGGCTTCAAAAATAGAATTTGCAGCTAAAATTATTGTTCTGGTAATGGCAGTACCTATTATTGTGGCAGTGCTGCAATCTCTGATAAAACTGGTGCCTTAAGGTGGGGAGAAGGTTGCCAAAGATCATTTACACTTGGATATTGATATGTTTGTTCCTGGTCCCGGTACCCGTGCAGGCTGCACCTGAACAGCAAGGATTAAGTCCAGAGGGGCAATTGGCTGAGCTGGAGATAAGTAAACTGGAAGAATTTGTGGAACATCTTAACACGGAAATCGAAGGAGCAGTTCCAGAGATCAATTTTAAAGAAATGGTTATTCAACTGATGAAAGGAGACTTGGATTGGCAGGTTTCGGATATATTCACAGGTCTATTTAAGTTCTTCTTTAAGGAAGTAGTAGCGAACGCTTCTCTGCTTGGAAAATTGGTGGTTTTGGCCGTTATCTGTGCTGTACTGCAAAACTTAATGTCAGCCTTTGAGAAGGGGACCACTGGTAAATTGGCCTATGCCGTTAGTTATATGGCTTTAATCACCTTGGCAGTGGGGTCCTTTGCCTTGGCCGTTAATATTGGGCGAGAAGCCATTGATCAAATGGTCCATTTTATGCAAGCGTTAATGCCACTCTTGTTAACCCTGTTGGCCGCCATGGGTGGTGTGGCCTCTACGGCCATTTTCCATCCCATCATTTTTGGTTCCATTGCCACCATTGGCACGGTTATCAAGGTGATCGTGTTTCCTTTGATTTTTTTCTCTGCTGTATTAAATATCTTGAGTAATCTTTCCGAGAAATTCCAAGTATCCCGCCTGGCAGACCTGTTTAAGACGGTGGCCATGACGGTCCTGGGACTGTGCTCAACCATTTTTTTGGGTATTTTCTCTATCAAAGGTGTGGCTGGCTCCGTTACCGATGGAGTGGCCATACGTACAGCAAAATTTGCCACCGATGCTTTTATACCGGTAGTGGGAGGAATGTTCTCCGATGCCCTGGATGCGGTGATCGGCTCGTCTCTTTTAATTAAAAACGCCGTGGGAATTGCTGGGGTTGTTATTATCTTTGTATTAACAATACTGCCAATACTTAAAATTTTTGCAGTTGCCTTTGTGTATAAACTGGCCGGTGCCTTAATCCAACCAGTGGGGGACAAACAAATGGCAGATTGTCTTACTGGTCTAGGGAAAAGCCTGTTAGGTATTTTTGCTGCAGTGGCTACGGTGGGATTGTTATTTTTCTTTGCCATAACCATCGTAGTGGGAATGGGTGATTTAATGACCATGTTGCGTTAAAGAGAGGTGACGGCACCTTTGGAGAGTATCAAAGAACTGGTACAGGCCCTTGTTATCATTATTGTTATGGTTTTGTTCTTGGAAATGTTCCTTCCTAACAACGATATGCAAAGGTATGTCAAAATGGTTATGGGTTTGCTGGTGATTGTGGTGGTTATGGAAGCTGGCGCCAATTTTATCCGACAGGATTTTAAATTTGATTTACCGGCCTTAACCAAGGGCAACAACACTTCATCCCTGGAAAGTATTATGCATGCTGGACAAAAGCTTGCTGGTAAACAAAAACAAGAAGCCCTGCAAGAATACCAACAGGGAATCGAGAAACAGGTACTGGCTCTGGCGAAATTACAAAAGGATATCACAATATCAGGGGTCCAGGTTACAACTTTAGATAAACCGGAAGACCCAAATTACGGTCGGCTAACCGGAATTGTACTGGAGATATCCCCCAACCCAGTTGGTGATCAGCAGATACAAAGGGTGGAACCCATTCAAATAACGGTTGGAGCAACGGGGACTCCGAACACCCAAAAAACCTCTGTGACAGATAGTGAACAAGCCCGGCGCCTGGCACGTACTGTTGCCGATTTCTATAATATTCCCCTTGAGCAAGTAAAGGTTGTGGAGGGTAGCTAAGAACTTGCGAAGCCAAGTTTTACAAAAAGTTTTTCTCTAAAGAGATAAGGAGGCTGTTCTATGAGCTGGTTTAAAAAACTGGTTGGTGACGGCGAAGTTGACGGGCCCAAAAAGGAACAACTAAAGAGAATAAAAATTATGGTTGTTGGTGCAGCCCTTGGCATAGGTTTGCTTTTTTTAGGAGGTCTAGGGGATGAAAAAAAAGCTCAAGCCCCGCCAGTAAAAGAAAAGGTTGAGGTAATAACGAAAGAAAATGAATCCATCAAAAACATCATGGCCTCTGAGGAAGAGTATCTGTCAGGGAAATTATGCCAGATGTTAGAGCAGATAGATGGTGCCGGTAAAGTAAAGGTAACCATTCGGTTAGAAAATTCCACTCGTACAGAATATGCCATTAATACATCCACTGGCAAAAAAACCACCCAGGAGAAAGATCAAACTGGCGGAACCAGAACCCTTACCGAGGATACGGATACTGGCCAACTGGTATTGGTGACCCGTAATGGAGAGGAAACCCCTGTTATGAGTAGAGAGATTGCACCCACCGTGGCCGGTGTATTGGTGGTAGCAGATGGAGCCAATGACCCAAGGGTGAAGGCACAATTGTTCCGAGCTGCACAGGTTTCTCTGGGGGTAGAACCACAGAAAGTTATTGTGATGGCAAAAAAGGCAGGTGAATAACATGTCTAAACGATTCTGGTTCTTAGGACTTTTAACCCTAGTGGGAATTACTTTATTGGTCGTAGGTTCCCAAGGGGGCATTGGTAATTTCAAAGAAACTACAAATCTTACTAATGCTCCCCATGTACAAGCCAGTACTCAGGATAAAAATAATTCGCCCAATGCCAAGGAAAACAGCATTGTAAAGCCGGATAGTAATCCTTCGGGTAATGCTGTGGAAGTAAAGAAAGGAGAAATTGATCAGAACGAAGATGTCCTAAAGGATACCAGTGGTTTTTTTGTTGAATATCGCTTGGAGCGGGAAAGAAGCCGTGGGCACCAAATAGAAATAGCCAGAGAAATTATCAATAATACTAATTCAGACCCGGATATTCGAAAAAAAGCCCAGGAGCAATTGTATGTGATTAGCAACCGTTTACAAAAAGAACTGGAAGTGGAAAGTTTAATTCGGGCCAAGGGGTATCAAGATTCTGTGGTATTCTTAGAAGGAAAAACCGTTACGGTTGTAATTCAAGCAAAGGATTTAAATCAAGAAGACGCAGTTAAGATAACGGACCTGGTGTCACGCAGTACCCAGGTTGAAGCCCAAAATATTGTTATTATACCTAAGAACTAAAGGGAGAAAGATGTACAAAAATATTAGTCACAAAGAAGGCTTTTTATCAAAACCATAGAATATTGTATACTTAGACTTCTTTAGTAGCCTTTCCTTTACTCCTTCTATATAATCTAGAGTAGGAAAATAAAATACTTTTTCGGCAACTGACGGACCCGCTCAGGTTGTTGCAGATTTACAATGACCTGAGTTTTCTGTTGCATTGTGCTGGGGGAGGAGGAAAAATGTCTCATCATTTAAAAATTACCGATACAACATTACGTGACGCACACCAGAGTCTGTGGGCAACCCGTATGGCCACGGAAGACATGTTGCCCATTTTGGAAAAATTAGATCAAATGGGGTATCACTCCTTAGAAGTGTGGGGCGGAGCAACCTTTGATGTTTGCCTGCGCTTTCTGAACGAAGATCCCTGGGAACGTCTTCGGTTGATTAGGAAGTACGTTAAAAACACCCCCTTACAAATGCTACTCCGAGGACAGTCTCTGCTGGGATATATGCATTACCCTGACGATGTGCTGGAAGCATTTATTCATAAAACCGTGGAAAACGGTATGGATATCATCAGAATTTTTGATGCTTTAAACGATATTCGAAATATGGAAAAGGCGATTCAAGCCACCAAGGCTGCCGGGGCCCATGCCCAGGCAACGGTGGTCTATACCGTAAGCCCGGTGCATACAACCGAACACTACCTGGAAACTGCCCTGCGGCTGGAGGAAATGGGTGCTGATTCTATTTGTATAAAAGATATGGCCGGCCTTCTGGCACCTTTTAAATCTTACGAATTAGTTAAATTATTCAAAGCCCATTTACAGGTACCTGTGCAATTGCACTGTCACTATATTGGTGGTATGGCAGTGGGAGCTTATCTAAAGGCCGCAGAGGCTGGTGTAGATGTGGTGGACACTGCTTCGGTTCCCATGGCCTTTGGTGCTTCGCAGCCACCGGTAGAAACCGTTGTAAGGGCCCTGAAAGGAACCCCCTATGATACTGGACTAAGTATGAAGGCACTGTTTGAAGTGGCTCAGTATTTTGAAGATATTCGCAAAGTGCTGGGACAGCAACGGGGTGTAACACGCATCAGTGACATGCGGGTGTTTGAACATCAGGTCCCTGGTGGTATGATTTCCAACCTAGTGTCCCAGCTAGAGGAGCAAAAGGCGCTGCATCGGCTGGATGAGGTTTTGGAAGAAATTCCTAGGGTGAGAGAAGAACTGGGCTTCCCGCCGCTGGTAACACCCACCAGTCAAATTGTTGGAACCCAAGCTGTTTTAAATGTCTTAACCGGGCAACGGTACAAATTAATTCCCGGTGAAGTAAAACTTTATGTTGAGGGCTACTACGGCCAACCCCCGGCCACCATTGATCCTTCGGTTAGTCGCAAGGTCCTAGGGGATAAGGAAGCTATCAGCTGCCGACCCGCTGACTTATTAGAACCCAAACTGGATAAACTAAGAGATGAGATTAAGGATTTAGCCATTAGCCAAGAGGATATATTAAGCTATGCTATGTTCCCCCAGGTAGCACGCAAATTTTTTGAAGCGCGCAAAAGAGGAGAAACAGGTCCACAGAGGAAGGAAGCTTCGATTAAACCAGGGGCGCCTGCCGATTTTAGTGGCACCAAGAGTACCAAGGAGGCTAAGAACGTGAACCTTAGTGAATTAAAAGAACTAATTAAGGTATTAGATCAAACAGATATTACAGAAATAGACCTGGAGAGTGATGGTGTTAAAGTATCCATCCGTAAAGGTGGAAAAGTGTCTGCCACTGTAACACCTGCGGCACCACAAAAGACAGCGGAAACACCGGTGACTGAAGCACCTAAAACAGGTGAAGCTTCTGTGGCACCGGAAGTTCCTGTGGTTTCAACCCAGCCCACAGAGGATTTAATCCCTGTTACCGCACCGATGGTGGGTACCTTTTATAGAGCACCATCTCCGGATGCCGACCCCTTTGTTAACGTAGGAGATATTGTAGAAAAGGGTCAAACTCTTTGTATTGTTGAAGCTATGAAATTAATGAACGAAATTGAAGCAGAGCAAGCTGGTGAAATTGTCCAAATCATGGTGGAAAACGGCCAGCCCATTGAATACGGACAAAATCTCTTCATGATTAGAAAAAAGTAGGGTGACAGATGTTTAAAAAGATATTAATTGCAAACAGGGGTGAGATTGCCCTTCGCATCATTCGTGCCTGCCGGGAGTTAAACATCAAAACAGTCATGGTTTACTCAGAGGCTGACAGAGACAGTTTGCCTGTACGGCTGGCAGATGAGGCCTATTGCATCGGGCCGGCTCCCTCTAGTAAAAGTTACTTAAATATAACCAACATCATTAGTGCAGCCGAAGTATCTGGTGTAGATGCAATTCATCCCGGCTATGGCTTTTTAGCCGAAAATGCAAACTTTGCCGAAATATGTGAGGATTGTGGCATCGCATTTATTGGTCCTTCTCGTCATGCCATCGAATTTATGGGTAATAAAGCCCTGGCCCGCAATACCATGATCAAGGCCAATGTGCCGGTGGTTCCTGGTTCTGAAGGGGCCGTCAGTGATGAAGAAGAGGTCATTCGTATTGCCAAAGAAATTGGTTATCCTGTATTGATTAAGGCATCTGCGGGCGGCGGCGGCCGTGGTATGAGGGTGGCACACAGTGAAGAAGACTTACTGAAAGCCATCAATACTGCTAAGAACGAAGCCCAAGCGGCCTTTGGTAATGGCGATGTTTATTTAGAAAAATATGTGGAGCAACCCAGACATATAGAATTCCAAATCCTTGGTGATAAAGAAGGAAATATTGTCTATCTGGGGGAGAGAGACTGCTCTGTACAGCGTCGTAACCAAAAAGTAATTGAAGAGGCCCCCTCGGTGGCCCTGACGCCCGAACTCCGGAGAGTCATGGGGGATACAGCGGTAAAAGCCGCCCAGGCAGTAAATTACTATAATGCCGGTACGGTAGAATTTCTCTTAGACAAAAATAACAACTTCTATTTTATTGAAATGAATACCCGTATCCAGGTGGAGCACCCTGTTACTGAATTAATTACAGGTATCGACCTGATTAAAGAACAAATACGAATTGCAGCTGGGGAACCCTTAGGCTATGGTCAAGAAGATATTCGCATTGACGGGTGGGCCATCGAATGTCGTATTAATGCAGAGGACCCAGACAAAAACTTTATGCCCCATCCGGGTACCATCAAAACTTATCACCAACCGGGCGGTCCTGGGGTCCGTCTGGACAGTGCAGCCTATAATGGTTATGCTATACCACCCTTTTATGATTCGATGATTGGCAAGCTAATTGTTTGGGGCAGAGACAGGGACGAAGCTATACGCAGAATGCAAAGGGCCTTAGACGAATTTGTCATTGAAGGGATACCTACCACCATTCCTTTCCATAAAAAGGTATTAAATAACGCTTTCTTCCGCAGGGGTGAAGTCTATACAAACTTTATTCAACGACGAATATTGCCTGACTAATAGTTTGGTTGCTGTGGTCAGGATGAATATGGTATAATTCCTAGGAAACATTGGATATTTTTGGAGGTGTACCATGACAGATAATAAGCGCGATATCGTGGTTATGACTCCCCATGAAGGATTAGGTGGTATCCGCATTTCAGATGATGTAGTAGGGGTTATCGCCGGGATGGCTGCAACCGAGGTTTCCGGAGTTGCAGGTATGAGTGGAGGTCTTGGCGGCGGCATTGCCGAAATGCTGGGCAGAAAGAACCTGTCCAAGGGTGTAAAAGTTGAAGTTGGGGAAAAGGAAGCGGCAGTGGATCTTTTCGTTATTGTTGAGTTTGGTGTCCGCATTCCGGATGTGGCTTCCCAGATCCAAATGAATGTAAAGCGTGCCATCGAAGGCATGACAGGTCTTTCTGTGGTGGAAGTGAATGTCCATGTGCAAGGCGTTACTTTTCCTAATGCAGATACAAAAGAAGATGAACCAAACCGCGTAAGATAAAATTAAAAAGGTGAAGATATATAGAATCGGAACCAATACTTATTGGTTCCGCATTTTATATTTAGCATATGGAAACTATAATCTTTCTAATATGCACAAGGGTACATTCTTTTATTTTATAAAGGCTCATAGTATTATAAAAAAGGGAGGGGATTCAGTGAGTCCCTTTGACCGTTCTTTGCTCATATTTTATACCTTGTTAATGACAATATTTAGTCTGTTGGCATTGTTAATTGTTTCTGGTTGGTGGCAACAGCCCTTATACCTTTTGTGGCAAAGCCCCTACGTGCATGATTTGCAACTTTACCTGTCTATATTTATAGGCGTTTTATTACTTGTGGGCTTGCGCTTACTATGGGTTTCCTTTTCCCGGCGGCAAACCGGCAAGGCAGTGGTCCATGACTACACCCTGGGACAAGTAAGAATTTCCCTAACAACCATTGAAAACTTGGTTAAGAAAGTTGTCTACCAGATACAGGGTGTAAAAGAAGTAAAACCACGTGTTATACAAACTTCAAAGGGAATGGGGTTGCATATTCGGGCAATCGTGTCCCCAGATATCAGTATTCCGGAAGTCAGCCGGCAAATTCAACAGCGGGTACAGGAGTACCTTTCACAAACCACCGGGATCGTGGTAACCGATATCAAAGTAATTGTGGATAATATATCCAGCACCCGTCCTAGGGTAGAGTAAGCCCGGCAGGAGGAGGGTGAAGATGTTATATAAACTATTTCAGGAAATTATCGAAAACCACAGGGGAAAAGCCGTAGGAGCAATACTGGGACTGGCCTTTGGCTGGTTTGCTATCAGCTATGGCTTATTTAAAGCCTTATTTGTGAGCCTTTGTGTATCAATCGGTTATTTTGTAGGCAAGGGCGTGGACCAAAGTTTTGATTTTCGGGAAGCCTTTGACAGACTTTTTCGGGATCGCTGGTAACCCAGGACTAATTTATGCAAATGAAGAAGAATGGCAAAACTAAAAATAAATAATGACTTTGAGGAGGTCCTAACTTGGGCAGAAGGCAGGCCAGAGAAACTGCACTGCAGGTATTATTTCAAATTGACTTAGGAAAAACCGAACCAGACCTTGCACTTAACAATACTGCGGAGGAGTTTGGGGCTGGTCCCCAGGAGATAGAGTTTGCCCGACAATTAGTTATGGGCACCCTGGAACACATAGAAGAAATTGATGCTATGATTGGTAAGGTTAGTAAGGAATGGCAATTGAATCGGATGGCCAATGTAGACCGCAATATTATGCGGTTAGCAATCTTTGAAATGAATTATCGAGCCGATATCCCCAAGAGTGTATCGGTTAATGAAGCTCTGGAATTATCCAAGATATTTGGCACCCCGGACTCCGTCCGTTTTATAAACGGTATCCTAGGCAAACTGCTGGATAACAAGGACGAAGCAGCACCAGTCATAAGTAGTCTAGAGTAAATTATAACTCTTATATAATCTAGGCTTGTTTAAATTACTGACTTATATGTTTGTGAGGAGGAGACTAGGTTGTATCAGATCATCTCAAAAAAAGCCTTGGCACCAGCTATTTACGAATACGAAATCTTGGCGCCGAAGGTGGCAAAAAAGGCAAAAGCAGGACAATTTATTATTGTCAAGGTCGATGAACAGGGAGAGAGGATACCGCTTACCATTGCTGATTTTAACAGGGAAACTGGAACTGTCACCATTGTTTTTGCTGAGGCAGGCTACTCCACTAAAAAACTAGGTCAATTAAATGCTGGGGATGCGGTACAGGACTTTGTTGGACCCCTGGGCGTTCCCTCCCATGTGGACAAGCTTGGCACAGTGATAATGGTTGCCGGTGGGGTAGGCGTTGCGCCTGTTTATCCCATCGCCAGGGAGATGAAAATTGCTGGAAGCCATGTGGTGGGTATCATGGGTGCCCGGAATAAAGATTTGATCTTTTGGGAAGACCGTATGAAAGAAGCCTGTGATGAATTATTTGTCACCACAGATGATGGTTCTTATGTACGGCAGGGCTTTGTAACCGATGTTCTGCGTGAATATATTGAGAAAGAAGGCAACCCGGCCATGGTGATGGCCATTGGCCCCCTGCCTATGATGAGGGCAGTTGCCAATATGACCAAGGAATATGGTATTAAAACAATGGTCAGCCTAAACTCCATTATGGTGGATGGAACAGGTATGTGTGGGGCCTGTCGTGTAACCATTGGTGGAGAAACTAAATTTGTGTGTGTTGATGGCCCAGAATTCGACGGCCATCTGGTAGATTTCGAAGAACAGTTGATGCGTTCCCGGCAGTATAAATCAGAAGAACAGCAGGCTATGCAACAGAGCAGTTGTGGTTGTGGGGGAGGAGGTAAATGCCATGGCTAAACAAATTATCCCTAAAAAGCACCCCATGCCCCACCAAGATCCTAAGGTAAGGGCTAAGAACTTTGATGAAGTGGCACTGGGCTATACAGAAGAATTAGCTTTGGCAGAAGCTGAACGCTGCCTTAAATGCAAAAATCCGATGTGTATGAAAGGTTGTCCCGTTAGTGTAGATATTCCTGAATTTATCGCCCATGTCAAGGAACGTAAATATGAGGAAGCAGCTAAGGTTATCAAACGTACCAACGCTCTGCCGGCTGTATGTGGACGGGTATGCCCCCAGGAGAACCAGTGCGAGAAATTCTGTATTGTTGGTAAAAAGAATGAGCCAGTGGCCATCGGTCGTTTAGAGCGCTTTGTCGGTGATTATATGGTTAACAAAGAAGCTGAGATTGAAAAGGCGGAAGCTACCGGCTATAAAGTGGCCATCGTTGGCTCTGGGCCCGCAGGTTTAGCCTGTGCTGCGGATTTGGCACGATTAGGCCACAGTGTTACCATGTTTGAGGCATTGCATACCCCCGGTGGTGTGTTGATGTATGGTATTCCGGAATTCCGGTTACCCAAGGCTATTGTGCAGAAGGAAATCCAAAATTTAAAGAAAATGGGCGTTGAAATTGAAACAAACGCCATTGTCGGTCAAATTGCTTCCCTGGATGAATTGTTGCAGGAAGAAGGTTTTGATGCTGTATTCCTGGGCACAGGTGCAGGTACACCCTACTTTATGAACCTGCCAGGGGAAAACTATAACGGGGTTTATTCAGCCAATGAATTTTTAACCCGTTCCAATTTAATGAAAGCCTATTGCTTCCCCCAGTGTGATACACCTATTAAGGTAGGTAAGAAGGTAGCAGTTTTAGGCGGTGGCAATGTTGCCATGGATGCAGCCCGTACAGCTCTTCGGTTGGGTGCAGAGGATGTCTATATTGTTTATCGTCGCTCCCGGGCAGAACTACCAGCCCGACTAGAGGAAGTTGAACATGCTGAGGAGGAAGGCGTCCAATTCCTATTCTTAACCAACCCAACCAAATATGTTGGAAGTGAAGAAGGCTGGTTAACTGGTTTACAATGTATAAAAATGGAATTGGGCGAGCCCGATGCCTCCGGACGCCGGAAACCCGTTCCAATTGATGGGAGCGAATTTGTTCTACCGGTGGATGTGGCCATTGTAGCCATCGGTCAAGGACCGAATCCGCTACTGACCAAGACTACTCCTGATTTGGAAACTAACAAGCGGGGTAATATTACGGCCGATGAAACGGGAAAAACCTCTAAAGAGGGGGTTTATGCCGGTGGAGACGTTGTAACCGGTGCAGCCACAGTCATTAAGGCCATGGGAGCAGGTCGCGTTGCAGCCACTAGTATTCATGAGTACTTAATGGGCAAAGGACCTAAGAAAAACTAGTCGTCAAGTAAAAGTGTATCGCTTCTGCGGGGGCGATACACTTTTAGCTTAGCCTAACTTCATAGATAGATTTATAAAATATTGAAAGGAATAATCAAATGAAAATCCTTTCTGTATCTGATTTAACAAAATACATCAAGAGAAAATTAGAAAGTGACTCTTTCTTAGCTAATATTTGGGTAAAAGGGGAAATATCTAATCTTAAACTGCACAGTTCAGGACATATTTATTTAACACTGAAGGACAAGGAATGCTGTCTGAAAGTTGTTATGTTCCGTTCCCGTGCCAGAGGTTTGGTGTTCCGGCCGGAAAACGGTATGTCTGTGATTATTCAAGGTTACCTTTCAGTTTATGAAAGGGATGGCAGCTATCAGTTATATGCCGAAGCCATGGAACCAGATGGGGTGGGAGCTTTGTATATTGCCTTAGAGCAGCTTAAACAAAAGCTCTCAGCCCAGGGGTATTTTGATAAGGAAAGAAAACGGCCCATTCCCAGAGTACCTAAGGTTATTGGTATTGTTACTTCCCCCACAGGGGCTGCCATCCAAGATATGCTAAACATCATAGGACGACGTTGGCCCAACGTTCATATCATTGTAGCGCCGGTTTTAGTACAGGGGGAAGGTGCAGCAAACTCCATCAGTCGGGGCATTATACAAATGAATCACCTGGGTACAGTGGACGTTATAATCGTAGGTAGAGGTGGTGGCTCGCTGGAGGAACTATGGGCCTTTAATACCGAGGCAGTGGCCATGGCCATCGTTCAGTCCAAGATCCCTGTCATATCAGCGGTAGGCCATGAAACGGATTTCACAGTAGCGGATATGGTGGCTGATTTACGTGCCCCTACGCCATCCGCTGCGGCTGAGTTAGTAGTTCCCGATGGTAAAGAAATGAGCCGCTATCTGGAGACCTTAGAAAAAAGATTGGCAAAAGGGATGGGAGGCTATCTAGAAAGGGCACAGCAGAGAGTGGTAAAGTGCCTTGCCATCCCTTCCATGCAAAGACCGTTCTTAATTACTGGCAATAGGCAACAAACGTTGGATACACTTACGAGTAATTTATATAGGGCAGGCAAGCTTTGTATTGCAGACAGAACCACCCAGCTTGCCAATTTAGCTGGCAAGCTAAATGTACTAAGCCCGCTGGCTACCCTCTCCAGAGGCTATGGCATTTGTACCACCACCGGTGGAGAAATTGTCTCGGACACCAAAGGTGTCGCAGTGGGACAGACAGTGCAAGTTGTGCTGCATAAGGGTAAGCTTCTCTGCCAAGTTGAAGAAAAGACTGAATGAAGATAGGCAGACTGCATAATTTGAGGAAGGAGATCCTATGACAAAAATTTTAGATGGGAAAAAAATTGCATCCATACTTCGGGAAGAGTTAAAGCAAGATATTATAACCCTAAAAGAAAGAGGTATTGAACCTAAATTAGCAGTGGTGCTGGTTGGAGAGGACCCAGCCTCAGTGGCCTATGCAAAATTTCTGCAAAAGGTAAGTGAAAATGCTGGGGTTCTTTTTGAACTTCACCAATTGTCAAAAAGTACTGCCGAGGAAGAAATAATTTGCAAGATTGAAGATTTAAATCAGATTCAAGCCGTGCATGGGATTTTGATGATGATGCCACTGCCCCCCCATGTGAACAAACAGCACATCATGGAACATATTTCCCCACTAAAAGATGTGGATGGTTTACATCCCTTTAACAGGGGGCATTTGATCAGTGGTGGGATATGTCTGCACCCAGCTACTCCCACTAGCTGTTTAGAAATCCTTAAGCGTTCAGGTATTACACTGGCAGGTAAACACATTGTGGTGGTAGGTCGGGGTGAAACAGTGGGCAAACCCTTGGTTTTCATGGCATTGGCAGAAAACGCCACTGTGACCGTCTGCCACAGCCGTACGGTGGATCTAGGTAAGTTTACCAAACAGGCAGATATTATCATTTCTGCCGTGGGCAAGCCGGGATTAATCACAGCGGATATGATTAAACCTGGGGCTGTGGTTGTGGATGCCGGAATACATGAAGAAGCTGGCAACATCATAGGTGATGTAGACTATGAACAAGTGAAGGAGATAGCTGAAGCCATAACACCCGTACCCGGAGGTGTCGGCAGCTTAACCACTGTTTTAATGTTAAAGAATGTATTAAAAGGAATCCAACTTCAGATAGGGACCCAGGAATAGGGGGGATCAAAGATGATAAATTATCTAAATTGGAGTGTTGAAGAGCTTTTTAAAAGGGCAGCTTCGCCTGAACCAGAGCCCGGTGGCGGGGGAGCCTCTGCTATGACCGGGTGTTTAGGCATTAGTATGCTGGTAATGGTTGCCCGAATTACCGAAGCGAAGGAAAAGGACCCAGTAACAAAAGAAACCTTGCTATCAATAATAGCATCATTGGAAAAAAATATGTTAGCTTTACAATCCCTGGCCCAAAAGGATATGGAAGCCTTCAATAATTTTATGAAGGTACTGTCCTTACCCCGTAACACATCCGAGGAAAAGACCCTGCGTGAAGAAAAAAAGCAACAGGCAGCCCTCTTGTCTGCCAATATCCCGCTGGAGATGGCCAAAGGTTGTATGGCAGGACTCCAAGCAGCTGTCAGCTTGGCCAGTAGTGGTAGTAAGTATGCCATCAGTGATGTGGGGGTCGGGGTGCACTTACTTGAAGCAGCCCTTAAGGGGGCTTTGCTGATGGTAGAAGCGAATCTACCTTATATTAACGTGCCAGATACAGTACAGAAATTAAGGCATGAATGTGAGCTACTTATAGTCGAAGCTGGGCGATTAAGTTGTGATACGCTGGATACTGTTCGAAAAAGAATGTAATACTGGGGGATTGTAAATGAAAGCGGAAAAGAAAACCTTTGAGGAGGCCCTAGCTCGGTTGGAACAAGTTGTTAGGGAATTGGAATTAACGCAACTTCCCTTGGACCAGGCATTAGAGTTATTCGCAGAAGGAATTACATTATCGAAGTATTGCAACAGTTGCCTAGAACAGGCAGAACAAAAAATAAGCATGCTGATGGCAGATGGCGAATTAAAAGATATACCTGGGGCACTGTCAGGAGGTAGTTCCCGTGAACTTTAAGGAAGAATTAAAGCAATGGTCCCAAAAAGTGGATGAAGCGTTGGACCGATATATACCGTCTTCCGATGCTTATCCCTCGGTCATTCATGAAGCCATGCGTTACAGTATTTTTGCAGGGGGTAAAAGGTTAAGACCCATCCTGGTGCTGGCGGCGACCCAAGCTGTGGGCGGCAATACTGAAAAGGTAATGCCCGTGGCCTGTGCCATGGAACTGATCCATACCTACTCACTTGTCCATGATGACCTACCTGCTATGGATAATGACGATTTTCGGCGGGGCCGTCCTACAAATCATAAGGTATATGGGGAAGCCATGGCTATTCTGGTGGGAGATGCTTTACAAACTTTAGCCTTTGAACTGATTGCCCAGACAACGGAAAGTTTTGAAGCTGATAGGGTTAATCAGGTTACTTTAGAAATTGCCAAGGCAGCGGGTTCCAGTGGGTTAATTGGTGGTCAAGTGGTGGACATCTTATCTGAGAATAGGGATATAGATGGAGACACCTTGGAATACATCCACCGACACAAAACCGGTGCCCTGTTTAGAGCCTCCATACGTGCAGGAGCTATTCTCGGAGGGGCCACAGTCAATCAATTGGCAGCCTTAACCCTATACGCAGAGCAAATGGGTCTTGCCTTTCAGATCAAGGATGATTTGTTGGATATAGAGGGTGATGAGGCAAAAATTGGTAAACCGGTGGGTAGTGATATTAAAAATCAAAAATCTACTTATCCATCTATCTATGGAATAGAAGAAGCGAAGAGAATGGCTACGGAGGCCGCCGCAGAAGCGGTAAATGCGATAAAAATTTTTAATCATAAAGCGGAATTTTTACAAGACATCATGCATTTTATTATCAATAGGGATCATTAATCAAAGCTTGAGAGATTGCCTATGTGAGAGAATGAGCAGTATCATTAATTTAGCCTTTTATTCAATTGGCTGGTCAAGTTTGCATGATAGCGGCATTTGAGACGGAAGTATTCGCATGTTATAATTCATAGCGTGCTAAGAATATAACTTAAAAATAAGTGATACAGTATCCTAGTCAGCATTACCTTTCTGAAGGCGGGCCTAAAAATCCGTTAAGGGCACATCGATGAAGTTCCTGGTGCTGGCTTTTGACGCCCAGTTGGGGGCTGGTACTGGGAGTTAAGGGGATGGGGCGACCTACAACGGCATGTGGGCATCGACCCCGTCCCCGTGGAGACCCAAGTGCGTGGGGAGTCGGAAACGGCAAACTATGGCTTGGCTGTTAACCTGCATGTGGTAGGAAGCTGCGTGCAGTGTAGCCTGACTTGAAGTGGTACTGGTGGATATCTCTGGTACAATATAAAATACGGGCCCGTATTTTATATTGTGGGTTGAAACCTTTGCTGCAAAAGAGTCTAAGAAAGATTAATGCTGTTGAGGAAAACTCCTAGGCTGTTCGGCACTTGCCGGGGCAGATCAGGAATTAAAGTGTGGACTAAGTGGTAATCTAGCCCTGAGAGCGGTAACGCCTCAGATAGGGTTTAATGGGAAACCGCCGGTTTGGCGACAGCCGGTACCGCTATGGGAAAACCTGCTGGACCTAAGCCACAACATTTACCTGATCTGCTACTCACTTATCTAAAATTTACATAAAATCCGGGGTGAAATTTTTTGGGAAACCATAAATCCAATGTTTCCACTCGTTACTTGTTTTTGGTGTCAATTGGATCTTTTTTACTGGCAATTATTTTTTCATTGTTGTCGGAAACCATGACGCGGGTTGTAAAAAGTGTTATTATATCCTTGTCTGGTTTGTTGTTTATTATACTAATCGGTATTCTTGCAGATATTATTGGAACAGCAGCCACTGCTGCTCAGGAGGCACCTTTTCATGCCAAAGCCGCCAAACGTGTTCGCGGGGCAAAAGAGGGTGTTTTTTTGTTACGTAATGCAGATAAAGTTGCAAATATTTGCAATGACGTTATAGGAGATATTGTGGGTACTGTCAGTGGTGCTTTAGGGATATCAATTGTGGTTAAAATAGTAAAGAGTAATCCGGGACTCGACGCCTTTTGGGCCAATATTGTAATGACGGCACTGATTGCCTCGATCACGATTTCCGGCAAAGCTTTAGGAAAAGTACTAGCCTTAACAAGGGCAAATGATGTAATATTTTTTGTAGGTAAGATATTGGCTTATTGGGAGAAACTTATTGGTAAAAAGCCAGTAAGAAAAAAGAACCCGAGGTCTTAAAAGAGGGTGGAGCATATTACCTCAATATTAAAAAACATTGCTAGTCCAAAGGATCTAAAAAATTTAAGTTTAAAACAATTGCAAAGTTTAGCTTTAGAAATTAGGGAAACTATTATTAAAACTGTATCCAAAACGGGCGGTCATCTCGCCCCGAACCTGGGAGTTGTAGAACTGACCATTGCTTTACACTGTGTTTTTGATACTTCTGTAGATCGTATTATTTGGGATGTAGGACACCAAAGCTATGTTCATAAGCTGCTTACCGGACGACTGGCGCAGTTTTCGACCCTGCGACAGTATGGAGGCCTCAGTGGGTTTCCCAAACCCGAAGAAAGCATTCATGACGCCTTTGCCACAGGGCATAGTAGTACATCTATCTCCGCAGCCCTGGGAATGGCGTTAACTCGAGATTTAAAAGGCGAGAAGCATTCTGTTGTAGCGGTTATAGGTGATGGTTCTCTGACAGGTGGTATGGCCTTTGAGGCTCTGAATTATGCTGGTCACCTGAAGACCAATATGATTGTGGTTTTAAATGATAATGAAATGTCCATTGCACCCAATGTAGGTGCTTTATCCGGTTACTTGAGCCGATTAAGGACGGACCCTAAATATTCTAAGGGTAAGGATGAGATTGCGGATCTGTTACAAAAAATTCCCCATGGTCCCAAACTTCTTAAAGTGGTGGATCGGTTAAAAGATAGTGTAAAATACCTAGTGGTACCGGGGATGCTGTTTGAAGAACTAGGTTTTACCTACTTGGGTCCGGTGGATGGTCATGATACCAAGGCTGTGTTGACCATGTTGCAGCAGGCTAAGGCTGTCAGTGGCCCTGTTTTAGTACATGTTATAACCAAGAAAGGAAAAGGTTATCTTCCGGCGGAACAAAATCCGGACCGTTATCATGGAGTTGGTCCCTTCGACCTAGAAACCGGTACGGTGGTGAAATCCCAGGGACCACCTAGCTATACAGAAGTCTTTGGTGAAACCATTGTTAAATTAGCCAAAGAAGATGATCGAATTATTGGTATTACTGCAGCCATGCCTAGTGGGACAGGCCTGAATTCCTTTGCTAAAGAGTTTCCCAAAAGGTATTTTGATGTAGGTATTGCAGAGCAGCATGCCGTAACTATGGCCGCAGGAATGGCAGCAACAGGTTACCGCCCCATAGCTGCTATCTATTCAACTTTTTTGCAAAGGGCCTATGATCAGGTTTTACATGATGTATGCATGCAAAATTTACCAGTTACCTTTGCCCTGGATCGAGGCGGACTGGTGGGAGACGACGGACCTACGCACCATGGTGTTTTTGATATATCCTTTTTAAGAAACATCCCTAACCTAGTTATGATGTCGCCAAAGGATGAAAATGAGTTACAACATATGTTGAAGACGGCAGTAACCTATAACGGACCCGTGGCAATCAGATACCCCAGGGGTAATGGCATTGGGATTTCCATGGATGAAAAACTTCAATGTTTGCCCATAGGGAAAGGCGAAGTGATAAGAGAGGGAAACGATGTTCTGCTACTTGCCATCGGCAACATGGTACAGGAAGCACTCAAGGCTGCTGAGAGTTTAAGTGCCCAAGGCATTGAGGCTACTGTAATCAATGCCCGATATACAAAACCATTGGATGAAGAGCTTATCTTAAACTATGCTGGCAGAATTAAGAACATCGTAACCATTGAGGAGCACGTACTGGCAGGGGGCTTTGGTAGTTCGATTCTTGAACTGTTTGAATCCTCTGGCCTGACCGATGTAAAGATGAAACGGCTGGGTTTGCCTGATGAATTTATTGAACATGGAACACAAAATCAATTAAGAGCTCAATACGGGTTAACTTCGGCAGGGATTGTCGATACTGTTTTAAATCATCATATCCATAAAAATAGAACCCGTAAAGAATTTTTGTAAATGAAAATGTTGGAGGAAATGTACTTTGGCTGTTACCAAAGAACGTTTAGATGTCTATCTCGTAAACAATGGTTTTTTTCCCAGTCGGGAAAAGGCCCGTGCCGCGGTGATGGCAGGGCTTGTTTTTGTTGATGGCGAACGGGTGGATAAGCCCGGACACCAGGTGAAAGCAGAGGTTTCTATACAAGTACAGGGCAAGACACTGCCCTTTGTTAGCCGTGGTGGCCTTAAGCTGGAAAAGGCCATGAAAGAGTTTGATATTGATTTAAAAGATCGGGTGGTCATCGATATTGGGGCATCCACCGGTGGTTTTACTGATTGTGCCTTGCAAAATGGAGCTAGGTTGGTCTACGCCGTTGATGTAGGCTATGGACAGTTAGCCTGGAAACTTAGATCTGATCCAAGGGTTATCAGTATGGAGCGGACCAATATTCGGTACTTGGAGCCCGAAGCATTGACGGAACGCCCCAGCTTTGCCACCGTCGATGTTTCCTTTATTTCGCTGGCCCTAGTTTTGCCTAGGGTAGATCTTCTGACTGAATTGGTGGCGGAAGGGATTGCTTTAATTAAACCCCAATTTGAGGCCGGCAGAGAACGGGTTGGCAAAAAGGGTGTAGTGCGTGATCCTGAAGTGCATATAGAGGTGATCGAGAAGGTCCTGGGAGTTGTGCACAATCTGGGATGGCAGGCGGTTGGACTTGCTTTTTCGCCTGTACGGGGTCCAGAAGGTAATATTGAATATTTACTGTACTTTACAAAGGGTCAGCAGGAAAGAGGAACTGCGCCCAATATTCGGGAGACTGTCTACAGTGCCCACACTACCCTTGAGTAACAATAGGTCTGTAGGGGGGGGTTTCTTTGCTTCCTGGTGACCTTCTTATTATCGGCATTATCCTAGGCGTTCTAATTAGCTATTATCTATTTAAAAAGGGACAATCCTATCTTGCAAAAAAACGAGTATTGAAGGCAGGCAGAGCAGAGATTGCTGCCAGAAGATTTTTGGAATCCGAGGGGTATACTGTACTGGCAGTGCAGGAAAGGGTGCCCATTATCACAAAAGTGAATGGCAAACCCCATAAGAGCCATATCAAAGCGGATTTAATTGTACAAAAGGGAAAAGAAATTTTTGTGGTGGATGTAAAAACCGGTGAAGTTGCACAGAAACCGGCTTCGCCGGATAATCGAAGACAATTATTGGAGTACTTTTTAGTCTACCGTCCTAACGGGGTTTTAGTTTTGGATATGGATAACAAGAAATTATACAGGTTGGAGTTTGAAATTGATTTTCCATCCCCGAAAGGAATGAACATTATTCCCTACATTTTATCCTTTTGTGCCGGTGCATTGTTAACCTATCTTCTATTTAAAGGGGGATCTATCCGTTGAACACAATCGGACTGGTGGTTAACAGCAGTAAAGGCGACGTAGCAAAACCAGTTAGGGAAGTGATATCTTGGCTGGCTGAGCAGCGTATAAAAGTTTTGTATAATGAAGAGAGTGCAGTATTATTGGGATGTCCAGAAGAGGGAATATCAACCCGAGAGCTGGGTGCCCAATGCGATTGCATTATGGTTTGGGGCGGGGATGGAACGCTGCTGAATTGTGCCAGGCAAACTGCCTCCAGTGGAACTCCGATTTTTGGCGTTAATTTAGGACGCCTGGGATTTTTAACGGAAATTGATATCCCCGATTTAAGGGAAAGGCTGCAAGCCTTAATTGCTGGACATTTTTATATAGAAGAAAGAATGATGTTAGAGGCTACCGTCATACGGGGTGGTCAAGTTGTAGACCAAGCGGTTTGTTTAAATGATGCAGTTGTTTCCAAGGGTGCTTCTTTTCGCATGGTTCAACTGCGCATTTTGGTCAACAATGAGTTCGTCGGGAGTTTTGCTGCGGACGGTGTCATAGTTGCCAGCCCCACAGGTTCAACAGCCTATTCACTGGCCGCTGGAGGACCCATCATATCACCGGATATGGAGGCCATGCTGATTACACCCATATGTCCTCACTCTTTATCAAACCGCCCCATTGTCATATCACCACAAAGTAAAGTGGAAGTTCAAGTATTACCCTACGTGGATAAGGTGGGGTTAAATTTAGACGGCCAGTATGGTTTACCCCTAAGGGAAGGTGACAGAATACTTATCAATAGGGCAACTGTAAAGGCTCGTTTTCTAAAAATCCAAAAAACAGGGTTCTATGATGTCCTGAGGGAAAAATTAAAGGAGTGGCAGAACGGCCTTGATTAATTGGTTTATGGCTGCTAAACTTGGTCATGATTTTTTGGCAGAAATTTTGCGTAACGGAGACTTAGCTGTGGACGGAACAATGGGCAACGGTCACGATACTCTATTGCTAGCCCAACTGGTGGGGTCCCAGGGTAAAGTCTATGCCTTTGATATTCAAGAACAGGCCATTGATAATACTCGGCAAAGATTAGTTTCACAAAATCTGTTTGACCAACGGGTAAAGCTAATACACGATGGGCACCAGAATATAAAACATTACATCGAACATCCCATTCGTGCAGCAATTTATAATTTGGGTTATTTGCCCGGAGGGGATCATGGGGTTATTACAAAGACTGAAACAACATTGATAGCCCTTGAACATACCTTGAATTTGCTTAGTTCTGGCGGCAGAATGGTCATTGTTGTTTACCCAGGTCACCCGGGAGGCCAACAGGAAAAGGAAGCTGTAGAGCAAATGGTTTCACAACTGGATTCGCTTCATTATAAAGTTCTAAAAATGACCCTGGTTAACCGTCCTCCCTCAGCACCGGGGGTCGTTTTAATCGAGAAGGTGAGGGAATAAAGTGAAAACACAACGGCAAGCTAAAATACTTGAATTAGTGCGAGAAAGAACCATTGAAACCCAGGAGGAACTGGCTGCGGCTTTAAGGGCAGAGGGCTTTGAAGTAACTCAAGCAACGGTATCCAGAGATATTAAAGAACTAAGTCTGATAAAAATTCCGGGGGAAAATAACACTTCCTATTATGCTTCCCCTGGTGAACCCATGATCCGAAGAGGTGGAGAAGATCGATTAAGACGGTTGGTTCGCTTATCACTAAGCGATATTAATTCTAGTGAAAACCTCATTATTATAAAAACACCGCCTGGGGAAGCTCAGGGAATGGCATCTGCCATTGATCATGTGCACTGGCCACAAATTATTGGCACAGTGGCAGGGGATGATACCATACTAGTTATTGTAAAACCAAAAGAAGCAACACCGGAGGTTGTACAGAGGTTCCTTGAATTAGCAAGGGGGTAATGAGCTGTGCTGCAATCATTGTACATCAAAAATTTTGCTTTAATTGACGATGTTGAGGTTGATTTTTCTGATGGCTTAAACGTCGTTACCGGGGAAACTGGTGCCGGTAAGTCGATGCTGATTGATGCCCTGCAGGTTGCCTTAGGAGGACGGGCTTCAGTAGAATTTATCCGTTCCGGTAGAGATAAGGCAACGGTCCAAGCTACCTTTGATATTTCTCACTTATCCTGGCTGAAAAAAAAATTAGAGGAGTCGGGAATTGATTATGACGAAGATCATCTCCTGATTCTCTCCCGGGAATTAAATCGCAGTGGAAAAAATACCTGCCGTATCAATGGTCGGCCGATTAATCTAGGAATCTATAGAGAAATGGGTAGTGGCTTAATTGATATGTTGGGTCAGTACGAGCAACAATCACTTTTGAACCAGGAAAAGCATCGGTGGCTTTTGGACAGATTGGGGGGCCAGGAGGTACTCAATCAGGTTGTTAAAGTAAAAGGAATTTATACCCAGTGGAAACATACAACTGCACAACTGAACGAAATTGAAACCAATGCCAGGGAAAATGCTCGAAGGTTTGAAATGTTGACTTTTCAGGCGAAAGAAATAGCCCGGGCAGATCTGGCAGAGGATGAGGAAGAGGAGCTTCTCAGTGAACGGCGTTTGTTGGTTAACGCTGAGAAGATCACCCGTTTAGCAGGGGAGGTCTATGATTATCTTTATGGGGGAGAAACTAATGTAACTCCTGCTGTGGACACTGTTGGTAAAGCCACTGGTGCACTTGAGGAACTGGCTGAAATAGATAACAACCTGGTTAGTCTGATAGAGGCTTTAAAGACGGCACTTTATCAGTTGGAGGATGTGGCAAGGGAAATATCCTCCTACCGTGATCAAGTGGAATACAATCCCGAGCGTTTGGATCAAATTGAGAACAGACTCAATCTAATTAAACAATTAAAATATAAATACGGTTCTAGCATTAAGGAAATACTAGATTACAAAGAAGCTACTCTTTTAGAAATTGATAAATTATCCAATAGTTCCCAACAGGCAGATGATTTGAAAGAAAGTATTAAAGGCTTGGAAAAACAATGGATTCAACAGGCAAAGGATCTCACAGAGCTACGGCAAAGGGCTGCGAAGCAGTTGGAAGAAGACGTCGCCAGGGAATTGAAATATCTGGAGATAGGTGCCATGGATTTCAAGGTAGGCATGAACCCCAAAACGGGTGTTTCTTCACAAGGGCTGGAGGAGATAGAGTTTCTTATTGCCCCGAATCCCGGTGAACCACTGAGACCCTTACAAAGGATTGCTTCAGGAGGCGAGCTCTCACGAATTATGTTAGCATTAAAAGTCCTTTTATCCGGGGTTGATGAAGTACCTACTTTAATTTTTGATGAAATAGATACAGGTGTGGGCGGCAAAGCTTTGCAGGCTATTGGCGAGAAATTAGCCCTGATTGGGCAAACCAGGCAGGTTATCTGTGTTACCCATGGAGCCCAGGTAGCATGTTTTGCAGATACTCATTATTTAATTAGTAAATCAGTTGTTGATGGACATACCAAGACAACTGTAGAGAAATTAAATCAATCGGGAAGAGTAGAAGAATTAGCAAGAATGTTGGCTGGTCGTGAAATAACAGATATTGTGAAGGATCATGCATTACAGATGCTAAAGATGTCAACAAACTGTACTAAAAATTGAAAACTGATTTTAGAATTTTACGGCTGCAATTGCAGTCGTTTTTCATTTTTAAAATGAATCGGTAAAGAAAACAAAACTTACATAACTATTCTCAACAGGCTAAATCATTGAATTCGGCAATTTCCGGCAAAAATGACATGAGTAAAAGGATTTTTATAAGGTTATCTTAAGATTACAAAAGATTTATTTAATTTTTACCTTATATCTTTAATTTCCACTGATTCTAAACATTTGGGAGGTGATTAAGTAAAAGGATAGTGCCAGCTAAGTTTTCTTTAACAAAATTGAAGGAGGGGCTGTACTTGGACTTCCGGAAAAAGAAAGTGCTAGTATTACTACTGGCAGTTATATTCTTGGGCCTTGGTTTACAGCTACCGTTCCAAACTTTAAGAAATATGCCATTGCATCAACATGTATCTGTGGGGGATAGTATAGACTATGATATTAATTTACCCGAATTCTTAACAAATCAATTTGAATTTAATATAGATGGTGTAAAACCTTCTTGTTTTCATTTAGGCCAAACTACTCCGGTGGCAGCAAAGCTAGGGGATCTAAAGGTTGAAGTGAGATTATTTGGTATTATTCCAGTAAGACAAATGATGGTCAGTGTAGTACCTGAGATCCGGGTAATACCTGGAGGACAGGCCATTGGAGTAATGGTGGATTCAGAAGGCGTGATGGTTGTGGGAAGGTCAGCTATTATTGATGAGAAGGGCGAGCGTCATAATCCAGCAGCAGAAGCAGGGGTTGAACTGGGAGATACACTGATTAAGATTAACGGCCAAAAAGTAGAGACAGAGAGCCAGGTAAGGGCATTAATTGATAAAATGGGTCAATTAAAAAAACCATTGTCCATGGAATTTAAGCGAAAAAATACAAAAGAACATTACCATACAAAGATTTCTCCTATTTACTGTAATGAAACGCAGCGTTATCGGGTAGGTTTATTTGTTAGGGATAGCACTGCTGGGGTAGGAACCATGACCTTTTATCATCCAGAATCCAGATCCTATGGTGCATTAGGCCATATTATAACAGATATTGATACCTGTCAGCCTATCAACTTGAATAGCGGTAAAGTTGTGGGAGCCCGGATAGAAGGCATTCGAATGGGCAAAAAAGGCCAACCCGGAGAAAAATTGGGGGTATTTAGGGCAGAAGAACAAATATCCGGTAACATTACAAAAAATACAAATTGTGGTATCTTCGGTAAGTTGGATAAAGATCCTAAGAATCTTTACAGCAAAACGGCTATACCCGTTGCGATGGCTTCAGATATTAAAGAAGGTCCTGCTGAAATCTATACTGTACTTAAGGATAATAAAATAGAGAAGTTTAGCATTGAGATACAAGAAATTATCCCCAATGGTAAAGATGAAGGCAAAGGGATGATCATTAAAATCAATGACTCCAAACTACTTGCAAAGACCGGAGGGATTATACAAGGAATGTCAGGGAGTCCTATTATTCAAGACGGTAAGTTGGTTGGAGCGGTGACTCATGTCTTTGTTAATGACCCCTCAAGAGGGTACGGTGTCCTTGCAGAATGGATGTTGTACACTGCCAATGTGCTACCAAAACATGTAAGCAAAAGAAAAAACGAACAATTTGATGTTAGAACAAATGTGGCTTGCTAATATCATCATAATAACAAAATTTAGTCAAATTTGTGTCGAATTGAATAAATTTAAGCTTAAAAGTAAATTTTTACCTTTTTAAAGAAGGAGTTTATACCCCGCCTGTCGAAACAAATAGAGCATCAGAAATAGATTCCAATATATGGAAAAATAAAGAGAAAAAATAGGAGGCGGGGTCTTAAATTATGATGAGAAAGGCAATAAAAGTGTTAATTGCAGATGATAACAGAGATTTCTGTGAACTACTGAAGGAATTTATTAATCAACAGGATGATTTTGTGTTAGTGGGTATTGCTAATAATGGGTTGGAAGCCTTGGAAATAATTAATTCAGAAGCACCTGATGTTATGGTTTTAGATATTATTATGCCACACCTGGATGGCATTGGTGTGCTAGAAAAGATATCCACAGGGACAGTTGCTCATAAGCCAAAGGTAATTATGTTAACTGCCTTTGGGCAAGAAAGTGTTACATCCCGTGCTGTGGAATTAGGGGCAGATTATTATATTTTAAAACCCTTTGATTTTGCCGTACTGGCAACCAGAATCCGCCAGCTGGCTGATGGAGTGGCAGTGGCCCAATATATTTCACCCAGTAAACCTCGCAATCTGGATGTCGCCGTAACCAATATTATTCATGAAATGGGAGTTCCAGCCCATATTAAAGGATATCATTATTTAAGAGAAGCTATTTTATGTGTAATCAATGAAGTTAACCTCTTAGGTGCCGTTACTAAAGAACTTTATCCTATGATAGCACAAAAATATCAAACCACACCCAGTCGTGTGGAAAGGGCCATTCGACATGCCATTGAACTGGCCTGGGATCGTGGAAATATTGAAATGATGACCAAATTCTTTGGCTACACCATTAACTTGGAGCGTGGTAAACCCACCAATAGTGAATTTATTGCTATGGTAGCTGATAAATTAAGAATTGAGAGTAAGGTAAGTTAGGGTTCCTGCATATATATTTATAATTCCTAAAATATTTATTTTTCCCCTTATATTTGGAGTTTAATTCTAATAAGGGGAATTTTTGATTTAGATAGATTTCTTTTTTAAAGGCGATGGGGTAGAATAATAGCAGATTTAAGTAATTGTCAACTAATTGTGTTAAAGAAAATACAAGGAGCGATGTTGTGAGCGAGAAAGTTCTTACTCAAAAAGAAATTGATGAACTGTTTGCCAGATATGAAGAACAGCCAATAAAACAAGAAGCAAAAGATCTCTTAAATATGCAAGAATTAGATATTATAGGTGAAATAGGAAATATTTGCATGGGTACTGCTGCCACTACCCTTTCACAGCTACTAAGTCAACGGGTAATCATCGGTTACCCTAAAATTATTGTTTGTCAACAAGATGAAGTTTTTGGCAGCTTCTCAACCCCTTATTTAATTATTGAGGTTCAATTTAAAGAGGGATTGAACGGATTCAATGTTCTTGTTATCAATGAAGAAGAGATTGCTATCATTGCTGATATTATGATGGGCGGGAATGGGCAGGTCACAAAACCCGTTATGATTACAGAGATGGAGTTAAGTGCTTCTACCGAGGCTATGAACCAAATGATTGGATCCTCGGCTACGGCAATGGCGGACCTATTTGGTATCGGTATTGATATTGCTCCACCCAAAGCCACAATGGTTGAAGATTTGCTTAATGCTAGTCATACACCCTTACCAACGGATAAGCCTGTAGTGGTTGCCAGGTTTGAAATTACAATTGGGGATATTATTAAGACAACCTTTATGCAAATAACCAACGTAGATGCAGCCCGTGACCAAGCGAACTACCTGTTGATGAAAGCAGGGGCCTGTGATGCAGAAAATACCGAGGAGAAGGCTAGTGACGAGACAGTTATACAAAACTTTACTCAAACGAAAGCACCTTTCGATTTACCAAACCTTGCTGGTGCCTTGGCTATCCCTGTGGATTTAGAGTTCTCACTGGGTAAAATTCGTTGTACCGCAGGAGACTTGGCAAAGTTGAAAAAAGGGGATACCCTAGCAATTCCTTTCTCAAGTCAACAAATTAAGCTCCTGGTGGGGGGAATACCAGTTGCCCTAGGAGAACTGCAGACCCATGCGGAAGAAACCAAGATCAAAATCAGCCGGTTGTACCAGAAGAGCATTAAATAATAAGTTCTTATAAGTAAGGTTAAAGGTTTCGTACATTAGAAAGCGATCGTATGAATTTCATGCGATCGCTTTCTTAGCAATTAGAAAGAATAAAACTTTCCGACTTAATTTTAGTATCACATTTTTAATGTTGGTATAAACTACGGGTGTCAAATCTTTTTTTAGGGGGGTTTTTATGGTAAGGAAAGTTGGAGCAACGGATAAAAAAGGCAAAGGCAGCCAAAGGAATGAAACTCATATGGCAGGGATAACAACTGCCTCTGATTTTATTCAAGAGAAAATGGCGAAGGAATCCGGGATTAAGCTAGACCAACACGTAAATGAATATTCACATTTAAAATAACACCGCCAAATTAGCGGTGTTATTAGTATTCAATCTCTTTCTCAATGTACTCTTGACAATTTGCTTTAAAGTTATTTAATAATTTGTTGACCCGTTCTTGACCATAGCGTTGAATTAATTCGTAACCACTTACATAAGTACACTTCTTTGTAATTTCTGGGATTGCTAGAATACAAGCTGGATGTACTCTTTTGTTTAATACGATCTTTCTTTGATATTTACAATTATCACAGGATGGATTATTCATTTCATCACTCCCTCAATGAAATCCTAATCTTTCTATTGAATTTAGGATAGGATAAACTTATTAAAGCTTTATGTCAACCATATTATATTGGTTTAAAAAATTATTTACCTATAATTAACAAACTACGGCTTAAACGGGTATGCTTAAGCCGTAGTTTTATACAACGGAATTCGATACAGGTTTCTTAAAATATTTGGCAAAAGCTACAAAAGAATAGCTATTTTAAAACTTATAAAAATAATTATATTTATCAGTTAAATAAAAAATAATTGGTAAAAAATAACATTAAATCAAATTGGGTATACTTGACTTAACGATTTTATAACA
This sequence comes from Desulforamulus reducens MI-1, assembly GCF_000016165.1. Classification (GTDB taxonomy): domain Bacteria; phylum Bacillota; class Desulfotomaculia; order Desulfotomaculales; family Desulfotomaculaceae; genus Desulfotomaculum; species Desulfotomaculum reducens. Next base: position 1,160,466 of record NC_009253.1, read on the forward strand.
TTAGAATGAAGTTGTTAAGGTGGTGATTTGTGCAAATGCATGTAAGATCAATCGCCCGCGTGGATAAAAGAACAAAAGATCTAGCAAAAAGAATTCATGCAAATGAAATAGCTGTGATATGTCATCATGAATTGGATAAAGTAGCAGCAGACTCCTTAATTGCAGCTAAAGTTAAAGCGGTAGTCAATGCTGTACCTTCACTAAGTGATGATTATCCTAACCTAGGTCCAATAACACTCCTCGAGGCTGGTATACCGATTATTGACAATGTTGGAAAAGAAGTTATGGAAAAGATTCAAGATGGAGTAGAACTGGAGATACGAGGAAACGTTGTTTATCTGGGTGGACAAATCTTGGCAGATGGAATGATATTAACTCTCCAGCAAGTTAAAGAACACATGGAACAATCCCGAAGCCGTATGGATCGGGTTTTATCCCGTTTTATTCATAATACACTGGACTACGCCAAAAACGAGGTGGATTTTGTTTGTGGCGGGTTACGCATTCCAGAAGTTGGTACAACCTTTAAAGGTAGGCATACCTTAATTGTTGTAAGGGGACACAATTATAAACAAGATTTAAATGCAATTAAATCTTACATTGATGAAGTTCAGCCCATATTAATCGGTGTCGATGGGGGTGCTGATGCATTACTGGAGTTTGGCTATACACCTGATTTAATTATCGGAGATATGGACAGTACCACCGATAAAGCCCTCTGTAGTGGTGCGGAGCTGGTTGTGCATGCCTATCCAGATGGCAGAGCACCGGGCATGGAAAGAATTGAGGCCATGGGATTATCTGCTAAGGTGTTTCCGGCGCCGGGTACCAGTGAAGATATAGCCATGATGTTGGCCTATGAAAAGGGGACTGAATTGATCGTTGCTGTAGGGACCCACTCCAATATGTTAGATTTTTTGGAGAAAGGGCGTAAAGGGATGGCCAGTACATTCCTGGTTCGACTAAAGGTTGGCGATATTCTGGTTGATGCAAAAGGGGTTAGTCAACTCTATAAGAGTCGCGTTAAGATGAAATACATTGGCCAAATACTGCTGGCGGGGCTTGTCCCACTGGTGGTGGTTATTGCAATGGCTCCTCCCACCCGGGAGCTATTCCGGCTACTGGTACTAAATGTACGTTTAATCTTTGGTATTTAGGAGGAAGTCCTTTGATTATTGATTATCGCTACCACATTGCTTCCTTAGTGGCTGTTTTTATTGCCTTAGGCATAGGAATTTTGGTAGGTAGTGCCGTGTTAGGAAATGAGGGTATTGTTGAGCGTCAAAAGCAACTGGCAGATCGCTTAGAAATTCAATTAGAAGAGCTAAGAGATAAGAATGAAGCTGTACAAGCCAGAGCCAATAATCTTGAAATAGACAACAATATACAAAAACAGTTTGAGAAACAGGTGTTACCTCCGCTGGTGGCTGGAAAGTTATCTGGCAAAAGGTTAGCCATTGTAGAAACCAACAGTTATGGCTTTCGTGATGATTTAATTAATGCACTAACGATGGCAGGTGCCACTGTACAGTCGGTAACAACCGTTTTAGATGGTTTTGAATTAACCAATCGCAAGGACCGCATCATTAGTGAATTGAATCTTAAAGAAAATGAAGATGAAAAAATTATCAAATTGTTGGCAGCAGAAACAGCCAGAGGTATTTTAACCGGTGAAAAACAGGCTATGCTAAATACTTTGGCTCAGGTGGACTTGCTTGAGTTGTCCGGAGACTATGGTGTACCGATTGACGGTATAATATTCATCGGTGGCAGTCAGGACCAAACTCTCGTTAAAACAGAGAATTTGGATTATCCCATGATAGATTATTTTTTACAACAAAAACTCCCTGTTTTCGGAGTTGAGGAAACGAATGTAACCTTTTCTTACATGAAGTCCTATCAGAAGAAAAGGGTCAGCACGGTGGATAACGTTGAAACGGTTCCAGGCCAACTGGCGCTTGTTATGGCTATTGCAGGGAAACCAGGACATTATGGGGTTAAGCCCACTGCCAAACAGTTACTGCCACCCTTTGAGACAACTGGAGGTGTAGGAAGTGGCCAAAGTGTCAGTGGTAATACCCGCCCATAATGAAGCCAATAGAATTTCCGATACCATAAAAGGAGTTCAAAGGATTCCGGAGGTATCGGAAATTCTTGTGATCGATGATGCATCCACAGATGGCACCGCTGAACTGGCGGAACAGACAGGAGCTACCGTAATTAGATTATCTAAAAATATGGGAAAAGGAGGGGCACTAAACGCTGGGGTAGCCAAGGCTTCCGGTGATATAGTGGCCCTTTTGGATGGCGATTTAGGAAGCAGTTCCAGTGAAGCTAGAGCTCTTATATTACCGGTTTTACATAATACTGCCGATATGACCATTGCCCAATTTCCCCGTGCCAAGAAAAAGGGTGGTTTTGGACTGGTAAAAAATCTGGCCCGATCCGGTATCCGATATTATGCAGGCTTAGAAAGCAATGCTCCGTTATCCGGTCAGAGGGTGATGACCCGACAGGTGTTGGAAACAGTTGTTCCCTTTGCCTCGGGTTATGGTGTTGAAGTGGCCTTAACCATTAAAGTTGCCCGAGCAGGATTTCGAGTTCTTGAGGTCCCCACACAAATGTCCCACGCAGAAACCGGCAGGGACCTAAGGGGTTTTATGCACCGTGGCAAACAATTTGTTCATGTGGCCAGGGTACTGGCGGGCTGTTTTGTACAATATGGTTTTAATGGTTTTACCAGCGCCAAGGGTTGTCAAAAATAAATTTGGCTAGAATGGGGTATAGTTAACCATCATAGGCAATATAGATAGGACTACCAATGCGGTGATAGAAAGGAACTAAGTTTTTAAAGTCCTTGAGGTGTACCATGACACAACTTACTTATGTTTATTTTATTGTTTCTTTGCTGGTCTCCTATGGGGTGGCCAGAATAATCCTGCCAAGCATTTTGAAACTGATTACAGAGGCGGGCTATGTTAGAGCAAATTTTCGAGGGGATGCTATTCCAGTTGGAGTAGGACTTGTGTTTTTTATAAGCGTCCTTTTACCAACAAGCTTTGTACTATTCCTAAATACAGATAGGTACCAACCCAGTGCCTTGCTCTATTTATTCGTCCTAGGTTCTATGACATTATTGGGTATGACCGATGACATCTTTGGTTCTCGGGCAGATAGTGGTCTAAAGGGACATATTAAAAAGATGCTCCGGGGGGAATTAACAACCGGGGGGTTAAAACTGGCGGCCGGGGGCGTCATGTCTATGGTTGTAGCTGTATCCATTAGTAGTCACTGGCAAGATATTGTCCTTAATACTCTGGTGATAGCCCTTTCTATCAATGCAATCAATTTATTGGACCTTCGGCCAGGTCGGGCTGGCAAGGGTTTTTTATTAGGAGGCATCCTCCTGTTTCTGGGTGGTTGGCCATCCTTTAATCTGGTTTGGTATGTCATGACAATGGGTGCTTTGTTAGCTTACCTCCCTACTGACCTGAAGGCTAAAGCTATGATGGGCGATACCGGTTCCAATGCCCTGGGGGCCACCATAGGCATAACTTCTGTACTGGTGTTACCGGAAACGGTTAAAGTCAGTTACCTAGTATTTTTAATAGCCTTTCATTTATTTACAGAGAAGTACAGTTTAACAAAAATCATTGAAAAAAATAAAACGCTCAATTATTTGGACCAATTAGGAAGAAATCAGTAAACTTACTGTAAATTTAAGTATAATAGCAAGCCGGGGATTACAGAGCAAATTCTGTGTCTACCGGCTTGACTTTATCTCTCCCATGTATTAAGTTGGTTGACAGCAGTAGTAAAATTTGGAGGTGACCCTGTTGGTAAATAAAGAACGAATTATTCATGAATTTTTGGAAATGGTTCAGGTGGACAGTGAGTCTGGTGCAGAACGTCAAATAGCTGATTTATTAAAGGATAAGCTTACAGTTCTGGGCCTTGAGGTCGTTGAAGATAACGCCGGTTCTCACATTGAAGTTGGCCAGACAACGGGGAACATTATAGGTACCTTACCAGCTAATGGAGGAAAGGGACCTCTTTTATTGTTCTCTGCTCATATGGATACAGTAAAGCCTGGTAAAGGTGTTAAACCGATAAGAGAAAAGGGGATCATTTCTTCTGCTGGTGATACGATCCTGGGTTCCGATGATAAAGCAGGAATTGCAGCCATACTAGAGGCCCTTCGTGTAATTGAAGAAAAGCAAATCAAGCACGGAGGCATTCAAGTGGTCTTCACCATAGCAGAAGAAAAGGGGTTAGTTGGGGCTAAAAGATTGGACTATGCCCTAATAAAGGCAAAACTGGGTTTTGTTTTAGACAGTGGTGGATCTCCGGGGGAGATCATTATCAAGGCACCTACCCAGTATAGCTTTAAAGCCGCGGTAAAGGGAAAAGCAGCCCATGCAGGGATTGCTCCCGAACATGGTATTAATGCGATTGTTGTTGCCTCCAATGCCATTGCAAATCTAAAGCTTGGACGTATTGACAAAGAGACAACTGCCAATATTGGGTTTATTTCTGGTGGTGTAGCCACCAATATTGTTCCTGAAAAAGTGGTTGTGGAGGGAGAAGCACGAAGTATAAACCCTGCAAAGGCAAAGGAACAAATTGATCACATGATAGAAGAATTTGAAAAAGCTGCTGCTAAATTTAGCGCCAGTGTAGATATAGAACCGGTGAAGCAATATGATAACATTGATTTGGCTGAGGATTCTTTACCAGTGCAGATTGCCCTCAGGGCTGCAGAAAATGCCCAAATAAAACCTCACTTGGGGCAGACTGGTGGTGGAAGTGATGCCAACGTCTTTAATGGCCAGGGGATTGCCTGTGCCAACCTTGGCATTGGCATGTCCAAGGTCCACACAACAGAAGAGTTTATCACCGAAGAACATTTGGTAGAAAACGCCAAGTATGTGGTGGAAATCATCAAGGTAGCCCAAGAAATAGGGGCCTAATGAATGGAATAAAAAATTCTCTAAGAGAAACTGAAAGGAAGCTAGAGAAAAAATAAAACCAGTGTGGTTTGTAGAGATTTTTCCCTTTAAGTTTAAGAATAAAGCTTTATGTAAATAATTAGGATAGAGATTTACTAATTAGTTTACATAAAGCTTAATTTAAGGAGGCCTTTGATTTGATTCGCATTCGCCGAGGTGTGGCTAAGGAGATTACCTCGCGTAGACAAGGGATTACTGAGTTTCTCGTTTCAGTGGAGGGTGAAAACCAAAGGGCCGTAAATTATGATGACCTCACTGGGCCAGTGGAAACAGGTGACGAGGTTCTTTTAAATACCACCGCTGTGTATAAAAAATTGGGCACCGGGGGTGTTCATTTTGTTATGGGAAACCTGTCTGGTTCGGGGCACGATGTTTCGCAAGAGGGACATATTATGAAACTACGCTATAGCCCTTGTCAAGTAAAGGTAATCTCGGTGGAAGAACAGGAGAGTCCCTATGCGGAGACTATGAATCAGGTGGAATCTCTGGCGGGAACCCCTGTAATTATAGGTACTCTCCATAGTATGCTGGCCCCGGTGGCTGCTGCCATAAAAAAGTTAAGCAAGGCTTCATTAAAGGTTGCTTACTTGATGACAGACGGTGCCGCTGTTCCCATAGGTTTATCTAGAATGGTTACGGAGCTTAAAAATAAGGGGCTAATTGATAAAACTATTACCTGTGGACATGCCTTTGGTGGAGATTTTGAAGCAATTAATATTTATACCGGGCTTTTAGCCTGTAGAGCGGTGGCGAAGGCCGATGTGATCCTTGTGGCCATGGGGCCTGGAATTGTTGGTAGCGGCTCCCGCTATGGTTTTACAGGAGTTGAACAGGGTGAGATCGTAAACGCAGTAAATATTCTTGGCGGCAAACCACTTACCATCCCCAGAATTAGTTTTGCAGATAACCGGGAGAGGCACCGGGGCATCAGTCATCATACACAAACAGCCCTGGGGAAAATTGCTTTAACCAAGTCCACTGTGGTATTACCAAAGTTGGCACCGGAAAAGATGGAATTGGTGTTTAAACAGTTGGAGGACAGTGGGATCAGCCAGAAGCATGATGTTGCCATTGTTGATGCTAGCCCGGCATTGGAAGCTCTGCAAGAATATAATATCAGGGTTACCACCATGGGGCGGTCCGTACAACAAGACCCGGAATTTTTCCTGGCAGCTGGAGCTGCGGGTGTTTATCTTATGGCTCACCTGGAAATGTTAGTTTAATTTGGCATTAATCAAGTTTTTTACGGTACCATACTGTCTGGCATATTGCTGAATAAGTTTACATAAATCACTCGCCTTGCAAAGGAAGTAAATTCGGTCTGAGTAAACATAAAGTTGTGACATGTTTGTCCCTCCTTATTGGTTATGGGACAGTATATGAAGAGCACTCTGACTTTATGAACCAGATTAAATAGATAATAATTGAAGGGAGTACTTTATGAAATTACTAACCCTCAGTGCCAATGCCAGTGGGGCAGCAAAGGCCGCCCAGGAGGGGATGGTGGTGATGGTGGTGGATATTATTGATATGTCCACTACCCTGGAAGCAGCCATTGATGGCGGGGCTCTGGCAGTGCTGGGAGCAAGTCCTGATACTTCGGCACCACCAGTAGCTCTTAATCCAGAGGCTATTGGTCAAAGAGCAGCTCAGCTTGCACTGGCCGCAGGAAGCAGTGTGATATTGGTGACGGAGCCTAGGGTAGGTACAGATTATGATCGGGCTAACAATGCTTCACGACTGCTGAAGGGTGTTCGACAGGGAGGGGGAGAAGTGACATCAATTATCCCTAACCTAGGTGCAGAAACACCTAAAATTTGCGACTTGGCAGGAAAAGTTGTGGTAGCGGCCACGGGGACTGGAGGGGTTGCCTACGATGCGGCCTTTACCGCCGGTGCACCTGCAGTTATCACCGGAACTGTTGCCCGAACTATGAAAAAAAAGGGATCTGCTCCGGCCAGAGCGGCTGCCCGCAGGGCCATTGAAGCAGCCACACAACATCAAACAGGGATTTGTGTGGTGGCAGCCAGTGCTAATTCCCTGGAAGATGTGCTGGCCGCAGAATATATTATGAAGATGATTGTGGAAGAAGGCTTTTTAACGCTATAAGAATACAAACCCTGGCTATGATAGCCAGGGTTTATTGATCTACCTGTACTATTTACCAGATAGATCCGCATAGATATGTACAGAAATCTCCAACAGAATGGATATGGGCGGGGTGATCCCTTGGCAAATGCATTCAAAAAACTATGCAGATCTTCCTTACGGGACAGTTGGCCAATTTATTTACTGGCTCTTATTACGTTAATGGCAGGAATTGGCTTTGGCAGCTTGGGTGTACATGCAATGCAGGATGAGACATTTGGACAGCTTACGGAATATCTGGATAACTTTATAAGTAAGGCCGGCAGCGTAATTGTAGATCGACCTCTGGTTGTAAAAAATACAATCCTTAATAATTTATTGTTTATTGGGATTATTTACTTTCTTGGGCTAACAGTGGTTGGGACCCCGGCCATTTTGGCTCTTTTATTTGCCCGGGGTTATTCTTTGGGGTTTACCTTTACTTTTCTTACCCGCCAAAGGGCAAGTGAAGGGATTGTTCTTGCTTTAACCTCTGTGGTACCGCAAAACATTCTACTTATACCGGCCATTTTTTTAGCCAGTGTGGCAGCATTATCTTTTTCATGGTTACTTATAAAAAGATTTTCCAATTCAAGATTACCTGTAATGCCGGGGTTAGTTGGCTATCATGTTTTAATGATGATTGTCTGTAGCATAGTAGCTGCTGCTGGACTGGTAGAAGCATTTATTACCCCAGATTTAATAAAGGCCGCCGCAAATTTTATAAATTCGTAAAATGTTTCATATTAAGAAAAATATAATTAACATAACTTAAATCATCAATGGACATAATATCATTGAACAAGGGGAATGCTAATTTCTTTATAAAAGCAGAACTTTTTAGGAGGGAAACGACATGTCGAAGGAGTTGACCCAGCGAGATGTGCCGTATGATCTTATTAGAAGTACAGCTTTTTCAGGCTTAGTTCCTAAGGAATTAGTTCCCTATGTCAAACCAGCTTTAGCAGAATTTAGAAACGAAATGGCTGCAGAACTGGGGATGCCGGATTATGATAAGATTGATAAAGGGGAATTACCCAGCCGCCGTAACGGTGAAGTGGGCGGGGGTATGACTAAGAAGATGGTAGCCTTTGCTGAGGCAGTATTAGCTTGGCATTATAAAAACAGGTATTTAATAACAGAATAATAACCTAACAAAATAAGGCTTCAGCCGTTACAGGTTAGGCCTTATTTTATTTAAACCAATAAATTACTTCCAGAAATAATGCAGTTAACCCAGCTGCCATCAAGGGACCAATGGGAATGCCGCCCAGAAATACTATACCGATGAGGGATCCTATCACCATACCAAAAATAAGTTGGGGATCTAATTTAAGTAATTTTAAACCCTCTCCATTCATATGAGTTGCCAGTGTGCCACCTATTAAGGCCAGTAAGCCCTGGGGAGAAAGGGTCTTCATTACTAATTCCTTGTACACAATATTATCGTGGGCCAAAGGTACCAAAACTGATAACATTAAAAATATTAGGCCAACCTCTAACCCTCGCCGTTCTAAAAGGAACATTAGACGATTTAACTTACTAAGTCGCATGACTAATAAGATGCAGCCTGCGGTAGCCAGCAACGCAGATTCTGCAAGATAACCCATTAATATAAGAGAAAGTAAAATAATATTGGCTCGTTGCATGCGTCTACCACCTCCCACCTTATTTATCCACTCTAAAAATCCTATGCCTTAGTAATCATGTCATATGCTTAAAAAATAAGAACGACCCTACAGAAAGGGTCATTCCGATTATTTGTCTATGCTCATTAAATGAGTTCGAAAAGACATTAGGTTGGCTTGCATAATATCAAATCCTCCGCGAATACTTTCGAGGGAGCGTTTAGTCTCTAAAATAAAAGTTCTTGCCTGTTCCAGATGACTCTCAAGATCTTTTTCCGAACTAAGAATCAATAAGATTAGAATTAAAAATAAAGTATAGGGACTTTGGGGGTCCAAAAAACGCGATTGCTCTTGATCCATAGGGCACCTCCCCGGCAATAGAATTTTCTAATACCAGGATATGGCTTATTTCTGCATTTTGTGATTGTCCAAAGTGTATAGTCTAAAAAATAATTCTCAAGCATATTTTGGTTTTAACATAATAGGTCATGGATTGGAGGGAAGACAATGCGGATTTTTCTTATTGCCAGGGTAAAACAAAAAATATTAAAAGCTATGAGATTTGCCCTGGTTTTAACCATACTGACTATTCTATTGGTGCAAATGGCAGGAATGTTGAAAAAGGCCGGATTCCACAGCGAGGAAAAGATCCCCAGTGGTAATCCCATGAAAGTGATGGCTCCGGTTAGCAAAGCTTGTGAGGGAGACCAAGAGCATCGGGGTTTGGAAAAGATCTTTGAGCAATTGTTAAAATATATTTATGAAAAAAATAAAAAAGGAATTATATGGATTTTGTTGAAATAGTCCCAAAGTGGACTATTTTTTATGTTAAGGAGGAGGAAAATGGAGCGCTGGTTGGACGAATTTATCCATTACCTGGCAGTTGAGAGGGGTCTTGCCCAAAATACCTTAGCCTCCTACCGAATAGACCTCAGCCAATATCTAGATCATTTAAAAAAACAGGGAGTTTCCTCTCTGACACAGGCAGATCGAAATCATATTTTATCTCATTTGTACAAGTTGCAAAAGGATGGGAAGGCACCTGCAACAATTTCTCGACATTTGGCAGCGCTAAAACATTTCTATCGTTTCCTGGTGTCAGATGGGGCAGTTTCCGAAGATTATACCGTTAGTTTAGAATCACCAAAATTGAAGCAAAGATTACCCCATGTGCTTTCCACAGAAGAAGTAGAAAATCTTTTATGCCAGCCTCAATTGTCGGACCCCGCAGGGTTAAGAGATAAAGCAATGCTGGAATTAATTTATGCCACTGGGATTCGGGTCTCAGAAATGGTTTCTCTGAATCTCCCAGATGTTGAGCTGGACATGGGTTATATAAAATGTTTTGGAAAAGGCGCCAAAGAACGAATTATACCCCTGGGTTCCGTTGCAATCAGGTACATCCGGGAATACTTGGAGAGATCCAGGGTCAAACTAACCAAGGGAAAGACCGAGCATCAGGCACTTTTTGTAAATGTACAAGGTAAAAGGTTAACCCGCCAAGGGTTTTGGAAGATCATTAAAAAATATGCAAAAGAAGGAAGAATAAATAAGCCCATAACACCCCATACCCTAAGACACTCCTTTGCCACGCACCTTTTAGAAAACGGGGCGGATCTAAGGGCTGTACAGGAAATGTTGGGACATGCAGATATATCTACCACACAAATCTATACCCATTTAACAAAATTAAGACTTAGGGAAGTCTACACAAAGGCTCATCCCAGAGCTTGATAAATTCCAAGAGGTGATCCAGTTGACTGAGAGGAAAGTACGAAGAGTTTCGTTAATCGTTTTAGATAGTGTTGGCATTGGAGAACTCCCTGATGCAGCTGATTATGGAGATAAGGGTAGTAATACACTGGCCAATGTTGCTAAAGCAGTGCAGGGATTAAATCTCCCCAACCTTGCTAAGTTGGGCTTAGGTCACATCCATCCCCTTCAGGGTGTTGAACCCATGACAAACCCTTTGGCCGCATACGGCAAAATGGCAGAGAGATCCATGGGCAAGGATACAACCACTGGTCATTGGGAACTGGCCGGCATCATTTTAGAAAAACCCTTTCGAACTTATCCCCAGGGTTTTCCTAAAGAAATCATTGATAAGTTTGAAAATAGAATTGGCCGAAAAATACTGGGGAATGTTGTGGCCTCTGGTACGCAAATTATTGAAGAATTGGGTAAGCAGCATATGGACACCGGTTGCCCCATTGTTTATACATCGGCGGATAGTGTATTTCAAATTGCTGCCCATGAGGATGTAATTCCACTGGAAGAACTTTATCGGATATGTGAAATTGCACGCCAAATGTTAGATGGTGAGCATAAGGTAGGCAGAGTTATCGCCCGACCCTTTGTGGGAAAACCCGGCTCTTTTCAACGTACTGCCAATCGCCATGACTATGCTGTACCTCCCCCGGTCCCTAATATTTTGACCATCTTGCAAGAAGCAGGGATCAAGACCATGGGAGTGGGGAAAATATATGATATTTTTGCCGGAGTAGGCATATCCGACACCATTAAAACCAAAGACAATATGGATGGTGTTGATAAAACCATTAAGTTTATGAAGGATACCCAGGAAGGATTAATTTTTGCCAATCTGGTGGAATATGATTCCCTTTATGGTCACCGTAATGACCCTGCGGGCTATGCCAGGGCACTGGAGGCCTTTGATCGCAGACTACCGGAAATTATGGAAGCCATGTTACCGGAGGAGGTCTTAATCATTACAGCGGATCACGGCTGTGATCCAACCACCACAAGTACGGATCATAGCAGGGAGTATGTACCCTTGCTTGTTTACGGAGAACCTGTTAAAGGTGGCGTAAATTTAGGAACAAGAACTTCTTTCAGTGATGTAGCTGCATCCTTGGCTGATTTCTTTGGTGTAAACCTCAAAACGGGAATAAGTTTTGTACCAGAAATACTTAATAACCCTAAGGATTAAGAAAGAAGGTACTCTGTATGCGAATGGTGGACATTATCCTGAAAAAAAGACGGGGCTTGGAACTTACCTCGGAAGAAATAGAATTTTTTATTCAGGGTTATACCAAGGGAGAAGTACCGGACTATCAAGCGGCAGCCTTTCTAATGGCAGCCTTTTTCCAGGGACTAACCCCCAGGGAAACGGGAGATTTAACTATGTCCATGGCTAGATCCGGTGATCAGGCGGACCTTTCATCGATTCCCGGCATAAAGGTCGATAAGCATAGTACAGGTGGCGTTGGGGATAAAGTTACGTTAATTCTCGGACCCTTGGTTGCGGCTGCGGGCATACCGGTGGCTAAGATGTCCGGTCGGGGCTTGGGACATACCGGAGGCACCATTGATAAACTGGAATCCATTCCAGGCTTCCAAGTAACCATGGATAACCAAAATTTTTTGCAACAGGTAAAACGAGTAAAATTGGCCGTTGTGGCCCAAACCGGTCATTTAGCTCCGGCAGATAAGAAACTCTATGCATTACGGGATGTTACGGCCACTGTGGACAGTATTCCCTTTATTGCTGCCTCGGTCATGAGTAAAAAGATAGCCGCCGGGGCGGATGCCATCGTATTGGATGTTAAGGTGGGCAGTGGTGCATTCATGAAAAACTCAGAGGATGCCTTTTCCTTAGCCAGAACTATGGTGGAAATTGGCACCAGCGTAGGGCGGCAAACGGTGGCCCTGGTTACCGACATGGATCAACCCTTGGGTTTTGCCATTGGCAATGCGTTGGAGGTAAAAGAAGCCATCGAAACCCTAAGGGGCAACGGGCCGGCTGATTTACGGGAGCTATGCATTTATCTGGGCACCGAGATGCTAAAACTGGCTGGCATAGCAGAGGATGAGTTAGTAGCCCGCAGAAAATTAGAAGAGCTCTTAAGTAATGGTGGCGCCCTCAATAAATTTAAGGAGCTTATTGAGGCCCAGGGCGGTGATCCTGAAGTTGTGGAGAATCCCGATCGATTACCGGGGGCCTCTAGTGTATATCCTGTGATATCAGATATAGAGGGATATGTAAGGGAAATACAGTCTGAGCAGGTTGGCGTCGTTGCCATGTGGCTGGGGGCTGGCAGGGCCACTAAGGAATCGGTGATCGACCTAGGTGTGGGTGTGGTCTTAAAGAAAAAGGTCGGTGATTATGTAAAGAAAGGTGAGGTTATCGCTGATTTACATGTTAATGAAAACAAGGAAATTGCCAAGGTTGCAGACCTGCTAAGGAAGGCCTATGTTTTACAAAGGGAACCAGTCGTGGCCAAGGAAATTTTACTGGGTAAGGTAACGAAGGAAAGTATATAAAGGAGTTGAGGTACATTTTTTGTACCTCTTTTTCTTTGCCAAAAACTCCCTCTGCATTTTACAGCATATTACCAGGTCAAAAGTTAACAATAATAGGAGTAATGATCAGTGACATGAAGGGGGAAAGGTAATGAAAGGGATATTAAAAATCATTGGTACAACATCGATCTGCCTGATTTTTGCTTTATCATTCAGTATAGCAATGGCCTTTGCAGAACCAGCAGATCAAGGACAGAAGGCAAAACCAAATGGTATAGGTGAAAAATCATCATCTGCCCAATTAGAAACCACTGCGGAAACGGCAGTATTGCTGGATTATAGTTCTGGTCAAGTTTTATATGACAAAGATATGCATGTTGCAAGACCTATGGCCAGTGTTACGAAATTAATGACTATGTTGCTTATTTGTGAAGCTGAATCCCAGGAAAGAATCAAAATGAGCGACAAAGTTGTAGCCAGCGAACATGCATGTAGCATGGGAGGATCCCAAATTTTCTTGGAACCTGGTGAAGAAATGACCGCAAAGGAAATGTTAATTTCCATTGCCACAGGATCAGCCAATGATGCCAGTGTAGCCATGGCGGAATTCATTGCAGGGTCCCAAGAAGCCTTTGTTTCTATGATGAATGAAAAGGCAAAGAAGATGGGCCTAAAAAATACACATTTCTCCAATCCAACCGGTTTACCCATTGAGAATCATTATACATCTGCCTATGATATGGCACAGGTTTTGAGAGAGTGTTTGCGCTATCCCCTGTTCAGAGAAGTTTCATCCATCTATGAGTATGATCTGCGTGGCGGGGATTTTAAGCTATGGAATACCAACAAGTTATTAAAATGGTATGCAGGGGCAGATGCCGGTAAGACAGGCTGGACAAATGAAGCAAGTTACTGCTTAGCTGCTTCTGCCAAACGGGATAGTTTAAGGCTGGTTTCTGTGGTATTAGGTTGTCCCATGCCGAGAACTCATTTTCAAGAAACCATTAAGATATTTAACTATGGTTTTGCTCGATACAAAGCTGTGGACATGGCAGAAGCCGGCCAGGTTGTAAAAGAAATAAAGGTTGAGAAGGGTATGATGGAGAAGGTTAAGGTAATTACCAAAGACCCCGTGGGTTTAGTCGTTCCCAAAGGACAGGAAAAAACAGTAAAAGGAACCATAAATTTGCCAGAAAAAGTGGTTGCACCTATAAAAAAGGGACAAATCATTGGTCAATACGTTGTGAGTAAAGATGGTAAGGAAGTATTAAAGGTGGACTTAATTGTAGCACAGGATATTAAGAAAGCTTCTCCGTTCAAACTTTTAAATAATATGCTGGATCGTGTGTACAGTATGGAGTAAAGTTATAGCATGAAAAGCAGTTGCAAAGATACTTAAGCGACTGCTTTTCGACATTCATTTTGGAAAAAATTAGAAGGAATAATCCTATACTAGGTAGAAAGTTGGTAAATATAACCAAATATTAGGAAGGGGAGACTGCGTAATGCATTTGGATATAGAACAGCAACAAGAAACTTTGTTGGTTCGCTTGGTCGGAGAGCTAGACCTGGGTATAGCAGATAAATTGCGTAAAGCTTTAGATAATCAGTTAATCGAAAAAAGAATAAAGTATCTTATCCTAAATATATCCCGAGTAACTTTTGTTGATAGTTCTGGACTGGGGGTCATATTGGGACGTTATAAACGTCTAGTACATATAGGAGGTAAGGTGATTCTGGTTGGAGCACAGCCCCAGGTTCGAAGAATACTAGAACTCTCAGGACTGATGCAGATTATGGAAGAATATCCCGATGAAAACTTGGCTCTGGCTAAGATAGTTTAAAGGAGTGGTATTGATGAAGTTACTAAATAGCTGCTCAATTGAATTTACCAGTATACCTGAGAATGTAGGATTTGCCCGGGTGGCCATAGCCGCCTTTGCCTCACAATTGGAATGCACACTACCAGAGCTTGAAGAAATAAAAGTAGCAGTCTCGGAAGCTGTGGGAAATTCGATCTTACATGGCTATCGAAATCAACAGGATAAAAAAGTTCTAGTAACGGCAAATATCTATAAAGAAGGATTGGAGATTCAAGTATCGGATGAGGGCGTTGGTATTGCCGATATTAATCTTGCTATGCAGCCGGCTTATTCCACAGATCCGGAAAGAATGGGCCTTGGCTTTGTATTTATGCAATCCTTCAGTGATCGTATGCAGGTGGACTCAACACCGGGAAAAGGTACTACTGTGACGATGTTTAAACAAATTGGTATGCGTGGTGCCCGGGTGCGGGCCAACTAACAAAGGCGGGATGCCCATGAGTTCCTCAAGACTCCTAGAAATGAATCTCCCCCGCTTCCCCTTGCTGGGCGATAAAGAAATGAGAGGGCTACTTAAAAAAGCTCAGTCTGGTAATAGCGAGGCTAGGGAGAGGTTGGTAAACTGTAATTTAAAACTGGTCTTTAACCTGGTGCAAAGGTTTAGCAACAGGGGATACGAATTGGAGGATTTGTTTCAAATTGGGTGTATTGGTCTGATGAAGGCCATCGATAAATTTGATTTAAGTTATGATGTTAAATTCTCTACCTACGCTGTACCCATGATTGTAGGTGAAATAAGACGTTTTCTAAGGGATGATAGTCCCGTAAAGGTAAGCCGTTCCCTTAAGGAAACAGCCTACAAAATTCAGCAAACCAGGGACCGTCTGACAGCCCGACTGGGTAGGGAACCATCCATTAATGAGATTGCCGAAGAACTTAGCTACAGCCGGGAAGAAGTTGTCAATGCTCTGGAGGCAGCACAAATGCCCACCTCTATTTACGAAACATTGCATCAGGATGACGGGGATCCGATCTATATTCTGGATCAACTTAGTGGTGAGGATGAGGGAGACGCACCATGGTTGGAAAAACTAGCAGTGAAGCAGATATTAATTCAACTTCCTGAAAGGGATCGGCAGATATTGTTGTGGAGATTTTTTGAGGATAAAACACAGTCTGAAGTAGCGTTACGCCTAGGTCTTTCACAGGTCCAAGTGTCTCGGTTGGAAAGACAAGCCCTAAGAAAACTTAAAGAATTAATGCACCAAACAGGTAGTTAAATTCGGTCCGAGTGACCGAATTTTTATTTATTATGGGTAGCCAAAGGTTCTGAATTAACTTTGTAGCAAGGCATAAAAGATGAATTAAAACACATAATACCTAATGTGAATAAGCAAAATACCTTCATTTTCCTAAAAGGCAGAAGGTGGTGTGAAATGACAACCAAATGAATTCCTTAGACCCTTTGAAGATTAAGAAAAAATATAAGGATTTAGTGATGCAGGTTAAACCAAAGCCCACTGTACTTAAAAATGGGGTTATGGCTTTTTTGGTTGGCGGCCTTGTTTGTGCCCTGGGACAAATTATCATGAATTATTTTAGTGCTCAGGGGTTAGAAGCACAGGATGTTGGCTTTGCAACATCAGCCGTATTGGTTTTTTTGGCGGCTCTCTTAACTGGCTTGGGCGTATATGATGAAATTGCCAAGTACGCAGGGGCAGGAACCATCGTACCAATTACAGGTTTTGCCAATTCAATGGTTGCTCCGGCCATGGAATATCGTGGCGAAGGAATGGTTTTCGGTGTAGGGGCAAGACTATTCACCATAGCAGGGCCTGTGCTTGTTTATGGCATTGTTTCCGCATGGCTGGTGGGTCTGGCTGCATATATTTTTTCAACTTAATTGGGGGTGTTGAAGGATAGGTGCATTAAAAAAACAAGGTCTACAGACCGTTGTTTTTAGCAAGCCACCAGTAATTGTTGCTTCAGCCTGTATGGCAGGACCGAAAGAAGCGGAGGGGCCACTGAAGAAAACCTTTGATAAAACCTTAGAAGATATGTACTACGGAGAAAAGACTTGGGAGAAGGCAGAACAAAAAATTTTTCAAGAAACCTTGGAATTGGCTATCAACAAAGCATCATTAACATCAGATAAAATTGACTACTTATTAGCAGGTGACCTATCAAACCAAATTATTGCTACCAATTTTACAGCTAGGAATCTTGGTATACCCTTCCTAGGATTATACGGAGCTTGTTCAACCCTGTATGAAAGCTTGATCTTGGGTAGTATGTTGATCGACGGAGGATATGCCAGGTATGTATTAGTGGGCGCTTCTAGTCATTATGCCACAGCAGAGAGACAGTTCCGCTTTCCCATCGAACAGGGTGTACAACGGGCCATGTCTGCTCAATGGACAGTAACCGGAGCGGGAGCCATAGTATTGGCAGCTCAGGGAGAAGGGCCAAGGATAACTCATGCTACTGTGGGCAGAGTGATTGACTTTGGTGAAGGAGATGCAAGTGATATGGGGGCTGCCATGGCTCCGGCCGCTGCGGATACATTGCTAAGACATCTTTCTGATACAGGACGGACAACCGCAGACTATAGCCTAATAGCCTCAGGAGATTTAGGCAAATACGGCAGGGAACTGGTGGTCAGGCTTGCCGAGGAACAGGCCGTTAAACTTTCGGATACTTATGTAGATTGCGGTGTGTTGGTCTTTGATGAAAGCCAAGACACCCATGCGGGGGGAAGCGGTTGTGCCTGCTCAGCTGTTGTGACCTGTGGTTATATTTTAAATGGAATGAAAGAGGGATGGATTAAGACTTTTTTGGGTATTGGTACAGGTGCCTTATTGTCTCCATGTAGTTGCCAACAGGGTGAAACCATTCCTGGTATTGCCCATGCAGTTGCCTTAGAAAATTAAGGGGGTAAGAGGATGCTGCTCAAAGCTTTCCTAGTTGGGGGTGCCATTTGCTTAATCGGGCAACTTCTCATGGATTTGACCAGTTATAAAATTACCCCAGGCCATATTTTAGTGGGCTTTGTTACTGTTGGAGTAATTGTTAGTGCTCTGGGTCTTTACCAGCCTCTAGTTGATTTTGCCGGAGCAGGAGCCACTGTCCCCTTAACAGGTTTTGGACATCTTTTAGCCCAGGGGGCTATAAAAGAGGCACAAAATTCAGGGATACTGGGTGTTTTTAAAGGTGCTTTAAGTGCTGCTTCGGGAGGGATAACTGCAGCGGTATTGTTCGGTTATCTGGCTGCCCTGATTTTTAAACCCAAGGGATAGGTGGTTTAAATGAATCAGAAGAGAAATGTGATTTTGGTTACAGATGGAGATCAAATTGCCCGGCGTACCCTAGAGATAGCCGCTAAAAATGTAGGGGCCCGTTGTATCTCCATGTCAGCCGGTAATCCCACTCGATTAAGCGGGAAAAAAATGGTGGACTTAATAAAATCTGCTGCCCACGATCCGGTTATTGTGATGTTTGATGATAAAGGAGCTGAAGGTCAAGGCTTAGGAGAAAAGGCCATGATGGAAGTATATAATAGCCCTGATATTAATATTTTGGGAGTATTGGCTGTGGCATCCAATAGTAGCTGCTGTGACGGTGCCAGGGTTGATGTATCGATAACCGATTCTGGAGCAGTGGTTAAGGGTCCTGTGAATAAATTTGGCAGAACCACCAAGCGAAAGGAGCTCCAAGGAGATACCGTGGAGATACTAAACGATCTTGATGTTCCGGTAGTTGTTGGTATCGGGGACATTGGTAAAATGTACGGAGCCGATGATTACCATTATGGGGCGCCTATAACGACCCAGGCATTACTAGAAATTATAGAAAGGAGTGGTTATCAATGGGAGCGACAGCCGTAGAAAAGGAAGCACCAAAGGTATCATCAAACTTGGAAAGAAATATTGCCTACCTCAATACTGTTATGGGTCATGGAAAAAGTTTTGATATTGTGTTGAGGAGATTTAATGTAGCGGGTAAAGAAATTGCCATTTATTTCGTCAACGGCTTTGTAAAAGATGACGTAATGTCTCTCATTTTGCGTAACCTAGATGAACTAAAGAGACCAGAGGTTTCTCCCGGCAGCCTTAAAAAACTTTTTAACGAACACATTAATCACATTCAAGTAGAGACAGTCAATGATCTGGAAAAAATTATTGATCAAGTCTTAAGTGGACCCCTTGCCTTATTAATTGAGGGTGAAGAACAGGCACTGATTATTGACTTAAGGATGTACCCTTCCCGTTCTCCCCAGGAACCCGATCTGGAAAAGGTGGTTCGCGGACCCCGGGACGGTTTTGTGGAAACCCTATTAATGAATACATTATTGATCAGGCGTCGCTTAAGGGACCCACGACTGAGGAATGAAGTTATGCAGGTGGGCACCCGCTCAAAGACCGATGTTGTTATTTCATACATAGAGGACATTGCCAATCCGGATATGGTTAAAAGGATTAAGGAGAATCTACAGAAAGTAAAAATTGATGGCATTCCCATGGCGGAAAAGGCCATTGAGGAATTGATAGAGCCCGGGAAGTATGGGCACCTATTCCCTAAAGTACGGTTTACTGAGCGTCCCGATGTAGCTGTAACACACCTGCTGGAGGGCAGAGTCTTGATTATGGTGGACACGTCACCTAGTGTTATTATCGCACCTTGTACCCTGTGGGATCATCTTCAGTCAGCGGAGGAGTACCGGGAGGGACCGCCGGTTGGCGTATACATCCGATGGGTTCGTTATCTAGGTGTGCTGGCTGCCTTATTCCTGTTGCCAGTGTGGTTCCTTTTTGCCATCCAACCGGAGCTGTTGCCACCGGCATTAAAGTTTATTGGGCCCAACGAACCAGGGAAAATACCCCTTATTGGTCAGTTTTTACTGGCTGAATTGGCCATTGATATGATCAGACTGGCCACTGTACATACGCCTAGTCCCTTGGCAACCTCCACAGGTATCATAGCAGCTTTATTGGTGGGAGACGTGGCCATCAGTGTGGGACTTTTCAATGCAGAGGTGGTAATGTATACGGCCATGGCAGCGGTGGCCTCCTTTATGATTCCCAGTTATGAACTCAGTTGGGCAGTAAGATTGGTAAGATTGTTCCTGCTGTTGACCACAGCTGCCTTCCGTCTACCCGGATTGCTGATAGGTTCGCTGTTAGTCTTAGTTTATCTAATAAGTACAAAATCCGTGGGTGTTCCATACATGTGGCCCTTAGTACCCTTTAATTACAAAGAAATGATGTCAGTGCTGGTTCGTACACCTGTGGATATACGGAATACAAGACCATCAATCTTTAAGCCCCAGGATCCTATCCGACAAGCAGTATCTGAACCCGCTCGTAAACCAGAAAAGGGTAATAAAAATGATCAGTAACTATTAATTTTTTAGCCTGTTGAAAAAGTAGGCAAAGAAGGATTTCATTATCTAGAGTGACACGAGATCATGAAATTCCTACTAGAGAAGTTTATCAAAAAACTCTAAAGCCCTGCATAGCTGCGGGGCTTTAGAGTTTTTGAGCTATTTGATATTCTTCTGGTGTATTGACATTAAAAAATATTTTATCCCAGTTGTATTGAGGGCGTTTGTATATATCAAAATAGTTTACCTGGACAAGATCATAAAAGGATTTAATTCGTGGTCGTTCTATTTGTAAAGCCTGTTCCACTGCCTGAATACAGTCTTTCCGATAAGCTGCGTACAAGGGTTGCAAATATTCACCCTGTCGGGGGACCACAGCCTGATAATAACTGAGATTGGACGTCAGTTCCTGGGCAAGCTGGGGGTTCACGAAGGGCATATCGCAGGCCACGAAAAAAGCACCATTTGTAGTAATATTTTTCAGTCCACTATGAATACCGGAAAGGGGACCCCTATTGAGAATAATATCACAATATATAGGTAGGTTAAAGTGAGAGTATTGATCTGGTTGGTTAGAAATAATAATGATTTGTTGAAAAAAAAGTTGCAATTTATCAATTATAGTTTGAATAATTGATCTGCCATGGAACTCCAGCAGTGCTTTGTTTGTTTTCATACGACTACTGCTGCCACCTGCTAAAATTACCGCAGAATAAGGACATTTTTTGTCCAAAAGGATTCACATCTTTCTTTTGTGAGATTTTTATTAATACACATACAGCCTCTTATAAATAATTTTACTCGTGAAAAATATCCATAATAGCATAAATATTACGATAAATTAAGAACCGCTATTATAGTGTGCAAAAAAGCCCTGAAAAACCAGGCTATGGATAAACTAGTATTTTTAATTGTCTTGAAAATATAATATTATTATACGTGTACTAAATAATTTTGGAAAGGAGGGGCTGTTTTTTAATAACTTAATTTTTTATCCTAATAAAGGTAATTTGGTTATATTTAACCATATATTACAAGTTTATGAAATTTTCTGATAGTGATATAGGGTTAATGTTGCAAAGCATATGAGTTCTTTGGCATAATGGACAAGAGAGGACTCAATGATAAATTGGGAGATGGTTTAAGACCTTGTCCCAGGAAAGACTACAAATAGAAAGGGGAGTGAACATCTTCTTCGAGGGAATTTTTCAACCAACTCATCTGGTACTTATTTTGATTGTGGTGCTAATAATTTTTGGTCCAGGCAAGCTACCTGAAGTAGGCAAAGCCATGGGAAAAACCGTAAGTGAATTTAGAAGGGCTACTTCAGCCAGCCTAGAGCAGGCAGAGAAAAAAGAAAAAATTGCTCAGGCTAAGGAAGAAGAAAAACAGTAAACTATTATAGAGAGAATCCCGGTTAAAACCGAGGAGGTTAAAGTTATATGAAAAAAATAAGCAGGCGCGATTTTCTAAAAAATATTGGACTTGGTACAGCAGGATTGGCCTTAATGGCCAATCCTGCCATGGCCTCCCAGTCCGACACTAAAATTACAGGCGGGAATTTACCCTCCAAAATTAGAAAAGTAAAAGAAACCTATACAGTGTGTGCCTACTGTGGCTGTGGCTGCGGTATTTTACTTTACACCAATGATCAAAATCAGCTTATCTTCTGTGAAGGAGATCCGGATCATCCCATCAATGAAGGTACTTTATGTGCCAAGGGCTCCGGTATTATTGACGTCTATAATGTTGTCATGAAAAAGAAAGGCCGGGTTATAAACAAGCAAAGGATATTAAAGCCCCTTTATCGTGCACCTGGCAGTACTAAATGGGAAGAGAAGAGCTGGGATTGGGCTTTGACAGAAATTGCCAAGCGGGTGAAAAAAACTCGGGACGAATCCTTTGTGGAGAAAGATGAAAAAGGCATTCGGGTAAACCGTGCCACTGGTATTGCTACCTTTGGTAGTGCTTCGTTAGATAACGAAGAAAACTACCTACTACACAAAATGTTTAGATCTTGGGGTTTGATCAATATCGAACACCATGCCCGTATATGACATAGTCCCACAGTAGCCGGTCTGGCTGCTTCTTTCGGACGTGGGGTGATGACTAACCACTTTGTGGACTATAAAAATAGTGATGTTTTCTTAATGATCGGTTCCAACTCAGCAGAAACCCACCCGCAGGCCATGCGGTGGATTTTGAAGGCTAGAGATACCAGAGGTGCCAAGTTAATAGTTGCTGATCCAAGACTTACCAAGTCAGCCAGCATGGCAGACCTTTTTGTGCGACACCGTCCAGGTACCGATATTGCTTTTATTAACGGAATCATGAAATACGTTATTGAGAATGAACTGTATCATAAGGAATATGTTATTAGCTATACGAATGCTAGTTATTTAATTAACCCAGATTTTAAATTTAAAGATGGTGTGTTCTCCGGGTTTAACATGAAGGATGGTAAGGCCAGCTATGATACCACCTCTTGGCAATATCAGAAAGAAGGAGAAGACATTAAAAAAGATCCTACTTTGCAAGATCCCCATTGTGTCTTCCAAATACTAAAGAGACATGTAAGTCGTTACGATATCAAAACTGTTTCACGTATCACAGGGGTACCAGAAGATCAGTTTAAAAAGGTATGTGAAATATACAGTACTACCGGTAAGCCTGGTAAAGCTGGTAATGTTATCTATGCCATGGGAATAACCCAGCATACACATGGTTCTCAGAATGCTCGCGCCCTTTGTGTTCTGCAACTTTTATTGGGTAACATTGGGATACCAGGCGGTGGCGTAAATGCCCAGCGTGGGGAATCCAATGTTCAGGGTTCCACGGACATGGCGATGCTCAATCACCTGTTGCCGGGTTATATTGGGATGATTTATGCCGGTAAACATAATACTTTAAAAGACTATTTAGAGAAGGAAGTACCTAAAACTGGTTATTGGTCTAATAAGGGAAAATTCCTTGTTAGCTTATTAAAGGCTTGGTATGGCGGTAAAGCAACCAAAGAAAATGATTTTGGTTATGATTTTGTACCCAAACATGATGGTAAAAATCGTACCCATATGGGTATATTTGATGAATTATCCAAGGGTACCGTTAAGGGAATGTTTGCCTGGGGGCAGAATCCTGCTGTGGGTGGGCCTTCAGCTTATCAAGAACGTAAGGCCATGGAAAAATTAGATTGGCTGGTAGCGGTTGATTTGTTTGAAACCGAAACTGCAGCCTTTTGGCATCGTCCCGAGGCAGATCCCACAAAGATTAATACAGAGGTATTCTTTTTGCCGGCAGCCATGTCCTATGAAAAAGAAGGAACGGTTGTCAACAGTGGTCGTTGGGCTCAGTTCCGCTACAAGGCAGTTAACCCGCCGGGTGAGGCCAAGAGCGATCTGTGGATTGCCGATAAACTGTTTAAGGCAGTGAAGAAGGAATACCAGAGTGGTGGTAAATTCCCCGATGCTATTATGAATATGGTATGGAACTATGATCAACCCGGCCACGATGAGCCTAATATAGATAAGATTAATGTTGAAATTAATGGTTATGAAGTAGGTAGTGGTAAGACTTTGCCTAGTTTCGCCAAGTTGCAAGATGACGGCTCAACAGCCTGTGGTAACTGGGTATATG
This sequence comes from Desulforamulus reducens MI-1, assembly GCF_000016165.1. Taxonomy (GTDB): domain Bacteria; phylum Bacillota; class Desulfotomaculia; order Desulfotomaculales; family Desulfotomaculaceae; genus Desulfotomaculum; species Desulfotomaculum reducens. The sequence continues at coordinate 1,184,329 of NC_009253.1, forward strand.
CTGGGTTCTGGTTTGAGGACAAAGATGCTAAGGTTCCAGCTGCTAAGAGACGCATCAAAAAGGATCCTACTGGTTTAGGGCTTTATCCCCAGTTTGCCTTCTCATGGCCTGCCAACCGTCGTATTGTGTATAACCGCTGTTCTATGGATGCTAAAGGGAATCCTTGGCATGCAGAGAAGACGATTATTAAATGGGATGCGTTGGCCAGTAAGTGGGTGACCTATGATGTACCGGACTTTGGTATTACTAAGCCCGGGGCAGACCCCCTAGGTTTGCCAGAAGTCATACCTCCGGAAAAATCTGCAGCAAACCCCTTCATTATGTTAGATGAAGGACATGGTCGTCTCTTTGCCGTAAAAGGTGTGATAGATGCACCTATGCCGGAGCATTATGAACCAGTGGAAAGTCCCGTTAGAAATATCATGTCTAAACAACAGAACAATCCAATCTTTGTTAAGTTTAAGGGTGACTTTGAGAAAGTTGCAGGTGCTGCCAATGATAAGTACCCAATTATTGCAACCACCCATCGGGTTGTTGAACACTACCAGAGTGGTGCGGTAACTCGGAACTGTCCTACCCTAGCAGAAGCATCTGCCCATATGTTTGTAAATATATCACCTAAGTTAGCCCAGAAATTGGGTGTAAAGATGGGTGATGATGTGATTGTTGAGACGCCAAGGGCCCAAATTACTTGTAAAGCAGCTGTGAACCCGGTTTGCCTGCCTTTACGGGTAGACGGTAAAGAATTAGAAGTAGTTGGTATGCCCTGGTGCTTTGGTTACCAAGGTGTTACCTCCGGTGCTACAGCCAATGATTTAACCCCCAGTGTTGGAGATCCCAATACCAGTATTCCGGAATACAAGGCTTTTGTAGTTAATATTAAAAAAGCCGGCAGGGGGGTGTTTTAAATGGCAAAGGGCGTATTAGTTGACATAACTCGTTGCATGGGCTGTAAATCTTGTCAGGTTGCCTGCAAGCAGTGGAACGATCTACCTGCTAGCAATCCCGCCTTTGCAAATGGTTTGACCAGTCCGCCGGATATGGATGGCTATACCTACACCACTGTTAAAATGGAAGTAATAGAAAGGGATAGAGACTATATTATTCGGGGGGCCAAGCGACAATGTATGCATTGTGAACACCCAGCCTGTGCCTCTGCCTGCTTTGCCAAGGCGCTGCAAAGGGACCCGAAGACAGGTGCAGTGCTATATTACCCGCACCTTTGTGTGGGTTGTCGTTACTGCATGTTGGCCTGTCCCTTTGATATTCCTAAATATCAATGGGATAAACAATTTCCATTAGTAGCAAAGTGCCAGTTTTGTTTTGACCCCGAGGGGAAATATGACCGCTTGGGTCGTGGGTTAGCTCCGGCCTGTGTTGACACCTGCCCCACCGGCGCACTGAAATTCGGTGAGAGGGATGAACTGCTAAAAGAGGCTTGGAGCCGTATTAATAGTAATCCTAAGTATTTAAAAAAGGTTATGGGGGAAAAAGAAGCCGGCGGTACTTCCTGGCTCTACATCTCCGACGTACCCTTCGAAACCTTTGGTTTCCGTCCAAACTTGGGTATCAAGCCGTTGCCAGAGTATTCCCACAACTTCCTAAAGTGGACACCTATTATTGCTATGGGGTGGGGAACTTTATTAACTGTCTTGTACCACTATACCAAGCGACGTGAACAAATTGCTTCGGAAGGCGATAAAAATGTTCACATGTAGGTGCGGAAAAGAGAGGAACTAAATGGTTATTGGGGGGGAAAATTATGTCGGAAAATAAAGGATTGCTTAAAGAAATTGCTGAATATAAGTGGAAGTTTACCATGACACCTGCCCGCAAAGTATTACTTTTATTGGCCGGCCTTGGCGTAGTGTGTATGCTGTACCGCCTAGCCACAGGGCTGGGTACTTCCACCAACCTGAGTGATAAATGGCCCTGGGGGCTTTGGATCGGGTTTGACGTACTGACTGGTGTGGCTCTGGCTGGCGGTGGTTACGGAACAGCCATTATCGTGCATGTACTGCACCGTAATAAGTACCATGCCATTGCTCGCAGTGCCATGTTAACTTCCTTACTGGGTTACCTGTTAGTCATGGCGGGGCTTTTTATGGACATTGGTCAGTGGTTTAACTTTTGGCGTCCCTTTGTATCCTGGGGACATTCTTCAGTATTATTTGAAGTGTTCTGGTGCGTGTCCTGTTACACCACCGTTCAGGTATTGGAGTTTGGAGAAATTGTGACGGAAAAGGTTGGTACTAAGTACCATGAGGCCTTTAAGAAAGCGTTACCGGTACTAATGATTATTGGTATTGTGTTCCCGACGCTACACCAATCTTCATTGGGTGCACTTTACCTAATTATGGTGGATAAACTTTATCCTCTGTGGTGGTCACCCTACATTGGCTTATTATTCTTAATGTCTTCCTTCTTTGTCGGGCCTGCCATGATTTGTGTTGAAACAGCATTGGCTGGCAAAGCCTTTAACCACGAAGTACCCATTCCTGTATTACGGGGTCTGGTTAGGATATCCGGGGTATTCATGGTTCTTTACCTTGGTTTGAAGCTCTATGATTTGGCTAACCGTGGGGTATTTAACCTGATGTTTGAGGGAAATTTAGAAGGGAACTTGTTCTTGCTGGAAATTATTCTGGGGATTATTATCCCGATAATTATTGCCTTCAGTGGTATGAGCAATACCCGTAGGGGTCTTGTTACCTTTGGTGTCTTGGTAAGCGGCGGTCTAATATTTAACCGTATGAACGTTGTCTTTACCGGCATGTCCGCTGCCATTGGTGGATGGTACTTTCCTTCTATTATGGAATGGTCTGTGAGTATTGGTCTAGTCGCCATCGGCTGCCTGGTATATTGCTTTATCGTTGAAAATTTTAACATTTTGGAGCATGGGGAACACAAGGTAATAGCTTAAACGGATATCAAAGGAGCTGCTCTAATGGAAACGAAGAAAAATGCAGAGAAATTAGCCAACTTTTATCTAGATATAATGGAACAAGAAAATGAATTTGAAGCATTAGAGTGGAAAATAGATTTAGACTCTGAACAAGTGATTCGGTGGTATCAAGGGGAAGCGGCTCTTTCTTTGGCGGCACCGGACATTCCAGAAGAAATTGTATTTAATCGGTTTATTAATGTGGCCCGGGCCTGTCAGAAATGGCAGGTCGGACCACTGCCTGTTACTAATGAGTTTATAAACAACCTAGAAAGACTTAATGATTCCAAAAGGAAGGAGTTTATAAACGCATTATTTAAAGTGGCAGGAAACAAGGCTTGGATCAAAGGACTAAATGTATCCCCAGAGTTTCTTGATTTTATAGCGCAAATTACCTTTAAACCCATTCTAAATGCCTATGGGGAGGCCGTACTAGACAAAGTTGAGTTGGATAAATGGTCCCATAGCCATTGTCCCGTTTGTGGAGATCAACCTATTATGGCCAAGTTCTCCGGCAAAGAAGGCTATCGAATACTTCATTGTGGGCGATGTGAGACCGAATGGCGCTATAAGCGGCTGGGTTGCCCCTACTGCAAAGAAGAAAATGCTTCCCAGGCAACCTTTATAACAATGGAAGATTTTAAGCAATATCGGGTCTACTTATGTGAACGGTGTAAAAGTTATTTGAAGACGGTGGACGAGCGGTTGGCCGGGGAAGTGGATCTGTTTTGTGAAGATTTAGCCACTGTTGAGTTAGATCGGTTGGCCCAGGCTGAAGGTTATCAGCGGGGCCATAGGCGGCAACAAACCTAACAGGGCTAATTTGTTGTGTAAAGGCTTATGCCTTCGCCTAAAGGCTCTCGTGCCCTTTAGGCGAAGGCATAAGCCAAGTTTTCTTTGCAGAACAGAAGGAGGTTACTACTTTGTTAGAAGAACATGACCAAACGATGATGGAGCATCTGGAAGAATTGCGCCGGGTGCTAATCATATCTTTAATTGCTACTTTTATTATGGCAGGGGTCTGTTGGTTTTTTAGTGATCAAATACTGGAAATCATACTGCAACCTGTTCTTGCCACTGGTAATAAAATGCATTATATCGGAATTATGGAAGCCTTAATGACAAAGATTAAGCTCTCTGTATTTTTGGGTTTCCTGACAGCTTTACCCATTATTTTGTGGCAATTCTGGTCCTTTATTATGCCGGCACTGCGCAAGGTAGAAAAAATTTATTTTACTATTTTTGTCATCATATCCTACGTATTCTTTATCGGAGGTATCTTGTTTGCCTTTTATACGGTATTTAATATAGGAGTTAAGTTTTTGCTCCATTTCGGTGGGGAAGAGCTTTTACCTATGTTAACGATCGGAAATTATGTTTCCTTTGCCATGATGTTTATCTTGCCCTTTGGGGTAATTTTTGAACTTCCTTTGGCAGTTTTCCTATTAGCCCAACTGGGAGTTATTAACTATCAGTGGATGGTTAAAAAACGAAAAATGGCTATTTTGATATCGGTTGTGGCAGGGGCGGTTCTGGTTCCTTCACCAGATATTATTACACCTTTAATGATGGCTACACCAATGTATTTACTATTTGAAGTGGGCGTAACAATTGTTAAAGTTGTAGAATGGTCAAAGAAACGTAAAGCGAAAAAACAAGCCCAAGAGGATCAGATCCCAGAGACTGAGCAAGAAGAATAACATTAACACCAAAGGTAAAGATTAGACAAGTAGTGCTAAGCCAATAAAAGAGACCATAGAGGTCTTTTTTATTGGCTTTTTATATTTTTAACCTTATACAAGGGAACCCTCCCTTCCTGGTGTCAGCAATCCGGACATAAAAATATACAAAAATTTTTGTATATGTCAGCTATCTGTACATAACAACGAAAAGGTATTTTTTAAAAAGTGTAGAAATTAAATATATAAACAAATGTACAGTAAATAAACATTTTCTAAAAGGGGGGATGTCCCTTAGTTATACAATTTATAGAAATAATCATTAGTGGTTTTAGTTTGTTTTTAGGAGGAATGTTAGGTGGGACAACGTGAACAATGGGGAAGTAGATTTGGCTTCATCATGGCGGCAGTGGGATCTGCCGTAGGCTTAGGGAACATATGGAGATTTCCTTACATGGCCGCTGATAACGGCGGTGGTATCTTTTTTCTTTGTTACTTATTTGCTCTGTTAACTGCAGGAATTCCCATTATGATTTTGGAATTTGGTATTGGACACAAGTACCGTGGAGGCGCTCCCCTTACCTTTGCACGTATAAATCGTAAGTGGGAATGGCTGGGTTGGTGGCAAATTTTAGTATGTTTTTTCATCGCTGTATATTATGTTGTGGTTATTGCTTGGGCCATTTCCTTTACTGGTTTCTCTATTACACAAGCCTGGGGAGATGCTCCAAAAGACTTTTTCTTCGGTAATTACCTACAGTTAACTGGTGGACCATTTGAATTAGGTGGAATTAATACACAAATTTTATTGCCATTGGCCCTTGCTTGGGTTATTGCTTTTATTTCTATCTACACTGGGGTAAAGTCTGGTATTGAAAGAGTAGCTAAGGTACTGATTCCTATTTTATTTTTTATGGTCGTAATCATTGCAATTCGCGGAGTGACTTTGCCTGGGGCAGCGGCTGGCTTAAATTTCTTATTCGAACCTGATTTTAGCAGATTAACAGACTTTAAGGTTTGGACTGCCGCCTATGGTCAAATTTTCTTTGATTTAAGTATTGCATTTGCAATTATGATTACTTATTCTAGTTATCTTCCAAAAAATTCTGACGTTGTAGGCAATGCTTTTACAACCTGTTTAACCAACTGTAGTTTTAGTTTGTTAGCTGGTATGGCAGTATTCAGTATTCTTGGCCACATGGCTTTAACTCAAGGTGTTCCAGTAAGTGAAGTTGCGGGTGCCGGTGTTGGTCTGGCTTTTATTACCTTCCCAGCAGCCATTAGTACATTAGGTAGTGCTGCTCCTATTTTTGGAGTGCTGTTCTTCCTAGCATTGACCTTTGCTGGAATAACTTCATTAATTTCTATTAACGAAGCAGCCATTTCTGCTATTATGGATAAATTCGATCTAGGGCGAAAGAAGGCAACTGTTCTATATACCGGAACTGCTGCAGTATGCAGCCTGTTGTTTGCAACGGGTGCGGGTCTATACATTCTCGATATTGTTGACCACTTTGTCAATAACTTTGGCATTGTATTTGGCGGTTTATTAGAAGTTCTGCTAATTGGTTGGATGTTTAATCTAAAATCCATTAAAGATCATGTAAACCCAATTTCCGACTTTAAGATTGGTAACTGGTGGATCTTCTCAATTAAAATAGTTACTCCACTGGTTGCAGGTTACACAGGAATCATGACTTTAATTGCAGACTTGCAGAAACCCTATGAAGGTTATCCCCAGGACGCCTTATTCTGGCTCGGTTGGTTTTTGATGATTGTGATAATGGTTGGTGGATTCCTAATGGCTTCCGTAAAATGGAGAGATGAACAATCTCTGGTTAAAGGGGGCGTAACACTTGACAGGTAGTGCGATATTTATGATGGTCCTGGCTATGGTTTTACTTTGGGGTGGTGCAGCCTATTTTCTAACTATGGCCATGAAAAGAAAATTCTAATGTGTGTAAGAAGTCCTGGAATATCAGGACTTCTTAATTTTTTTAGCAGATCAGAAAGTATAAAAACTTCTCGATATAAGGGCAAACTAAGGCCCTATCTGCTTATGCCCTTCAGGGTGTGTCAAAGAAATTTTAAAATTTAATATTAGAATTACAAATCATTCCAGTTACTGATAAACATAATCTTTTTTTAAAATGATCACACTATAACTGGATCTAGTTTAGATAGGAGGGTTAAGATGGAAATTAAGGCAGATAAACAAAGAGCCTTTAACACCAGTACCATGACATCCAGTGGGAATTATAATGCCCGAAGTGCAGAGGAGTTGTCAAAGGAAATTGGTATTGATGTTAAACCCTCACACAAGATGGACTCAAAACAGTAACCCTGATTCCTAATAAACTAAAACGGAGGGATAAACATTGGCTAAAAGAGGTAAAAACCAAGAAATGTTACAAGGTACAGTGAACAAGACGGGGAATATGATGGAGGAGTTAGGTACTGAGCTGGGTTTAACGGAACAGCCCAAAGAAAGTAAAAAAAATAAACTGAAATAAAGTTAAGGCCGGGGTTATCCCGGCCTTAATCTCTGGGTATAAATCCGATGGTTTTTCCAGTTTTTTTGGTAGGTTTTACCCGGGATAGGATATAAATTTCCTGCTGTTCAGTCTGATTAAAATACATACTGACAAAAACATAGTCTTTTGCCAACATCTTGTTGGCCTCATCCAAACCAATAACCCTGATTAACTCTGTAATGGTATCACTACTTCCTACGGAGATACCACCCAGTCCACCGGAACCACAAGAGCTACAACCCATTGGATACCCTCCCCTAAATCAGTTTTTGGAATATGTTTCATTAAATAATCTAAATAGATTATAGCAACTTTTTATTAAAAAAGCATATGCAAGTGAAAATTTGCCAATACTACAGGATGGATTTGTTGTAAAGGAGGGATTGATGATGCCTGTTCGGGTGGGTATACCTAGGGCTTTGTTTTATTATTATTACTTTCCCCTGTGGAAAGAATTTTTGGAACAACTGGGTGCGGAAGTGGTTGTTTCTGACCGTACAACTAAAGAAATTCTGACAAGAGGGCTAGAGCATTGTGTGGATGAAGCCTGCTTACCAATAAAATTAGCCTTTGGTCATGTGCAAAACCTTGCCGATAAAGGAGTAGATATAATATTTCTACCTAGAATAGTGAGTGTAGCAAAACAGGAATATATTTGTCCAAAGTTTCTAGGATTTCCAGACATGGTGCGACAAAATATCAAAAATCTGCCCATGATCATGGATACTAACATTAATTTGAGGAAGAGGAAAAGTGATGCTGGTATTTTTGCTCGAGAAGTTGGAACAGCTATTGGAAAAGGGTCCGTTAAATCTAGGCTGGCATTTTGGCAGGGCCAATATAAACACAAAGGATATCTAAGATTGCTGGAACAAGGTTTGCTACCTGATGAAGCCATATCCGTATTGGATGGAAAAGAACGCAAGGACAAAGTCTCTGACACAGACCTAACAGTGGCTGTTATCGGTCATCCCTACAACATTTACGATCCTTTTATCAGTATGAATATAATAAACAGATTAAAAAATTTAGGGGTTCAAGTGTTAACTGCAGATAACCTAACGGAACAAATGATTAATCAGGGTGTTAAACAACTTCCCAAAAAGTTATTCTGGACACTTTCAAGAAGAGTGACCGGTGGGGCTTTATATTATCATGAAAAGGGAATGGTGGATGGTATAATCCATGTGGCTGCCTTTGCCTGTGGGCCAGATTCAATGACAGGTGAATTAATTGAACGATTTATTCGGAGAGAAGGAAAAATGCCATTCATGAACATTAATTTAGATGAACATACAGGAGAAGCGGGAATCGTTACCAGGGTAGAAGCTTTCTTAGACATGATGCGGTGGCGGAGGGCGATTGTATGAAGGTAACCTTCCCGCACATGGGATACATGTACATATCCCTTAAAGGAATGTTAGAATATCTGGGCATTGAGGTGGTGCCGCCACCTCCCTGTAGTAAAAGAACTTTGAACCTAGGAGTGAAACATTGTCCTGAGTTTGCCTGTTTACCTTTAAAACTAAATGTGGGGAATTTTATTGAGGCAAGGGAAATTGGGGCAGACACTATTATGATGGCAGGCGGATGCGGGCCTTGTCGTTTTGGTTATTATGCCTATGTTGAAAATGAGATTTTAAAAGATTTACAAGTACATTTTAATTTAGTGGTGTTGGAACCACCGGAAAAACATATTGGGGAACTGTTGGGTCGCATTAAAAAAATTACCGGCAATCAACCATGGGTTAAGGTGATAAAAGCATTAAGATTTGGTTATCTCAAGGCAAGGGCTGTGGATCAGGTAGAAAAGAGTTCTTTCCAAAAACGTCCCAGAGAGTTGATAAGGGGTGCAACAGACAGAGCCCTCAAACAAGCCATCCATGAAATAGACAGCGCCCAGACCCCCCAGGAGTTAACCACTGCTGAGGAGAAATCCCGAGAAATCATGGAAAGTATATCTATAGATATCAATCGCCCGGTTTTGAAAGTGGCCCTAATAGGAGAAATATACACGTTATTAGAACCCTTTGCCAATGGTAATATAGAGCGACATTTGGGTAACTTAGGGGTTGAAGTGGATAGGTCGATGATGTTAAGTGAGTGGATCAATGATCACTTATTTATGGGTTTGATTAGAAATGCGCCCAGTAGCAAACGATTTATTAAAGTGGCTTCTCCGTATTTGAATCATTTTGTGGGTGGACACGGACAGGAAACCATTGGGGCTGCTGTATGGTATGGGCAGCAGGGTTTTGATGGCGCTTTACAGATTTTACCTTTTACATGTATGCCAGAAATTGTGGCACAAAGTATTTTACCAAGCGTCAGTGGGGACACCGGTTTACCAGTGATGACGTTAATCATGGACGAACACAGTGGTGAAGCCGGCATGGTTACAAGATTAGAAGCATTTGTTGACTTATTGCAAAGACGAAATGAACAGAAGGAGGCATTAACATCCTAGTGAAAGGTTATCTGGGAATTGATGTTGGCTCCGTTAGTACAAACATTGTATTTATGGATGAACAAACCAATGTCTTAGAAAGCTTGTATCTCCGTACCAATGGGCAACCAGTGGCTACGGTTCAAAAGGGTCTGGGACAAATTAAAGAAAAGCTACCCGCTAAGGTGGTGGTTAGAGGGGTAGGGACCACGGGAAGTGGTCGACAACTTACAGGTATTGTGGTGGGAGCAGATGCAATAAAAAATGAGATTACAGCACACGCAGTTGCTGCGTCTCACCTAGTCCCAGGTGTTCAATCGGTATTGGAAATCGGCGGTCAGGACAGTAAAATTATTATTCTCCGAAATGGTGTTGTTACAGATTTTGCCATGAATACGGTTTGTGCTGCGGGGACAGGAAGCTTTCTCGATCAGCAGGCCAGCCGGCTAAATATTGCCATTGAAGAGTTTGGGGATATTGCACTCCGAGGTTCGACACCTGTACGTATTGCCGGTCGTTGTGCCGTTTTTGCTGAGTCCGATATGATTCATAAACAACAGATGGGTTACAATCTTGACAATATTTTAGCAGGACTATGTGAAGCCTTAGTAAGAAATTATTTAAATAACGTTGGCAAGGGTAAGGAAATTTTAGGCCCAGTGGTCTTTCAGGGCGGCGTTGCAGCCAATGCTGGAATGAGAAAGGCCTTTGAAAGGGCTCTAGGTCTAGAAGTGCAGATACCAAAATACTTTAATGTGATGGGTGCCGTAGGTGCGGCCATGCTTGCCAAAGATGCAGTTTCCAAGGGGGTTCCTACTCAATTCAAGGGCTTTGGTGTAGCCGATATGGAATATAAGGCTGGCAGTTTTGAATGTGATGGTTGTCCTAATCTTTGTGAAGTAATCGAAATGGCGGAACAGGGCAAGATCATTGCCCGCTGGGGAGATCGCTGTGGTAAGTGGTCCAATGCCCTGGCAACCAGAGAAGCCTCCAGAAGTTGTTGATGATTATAAAATATTACTAAAAAAGTAGGAAGAGGGATTTCATTATCTAGAGTAAACGGAGATAATGAAATCCCTCCTTTCATCATGAATACATTTTATGGAAAAGATTCCTTTTAGGTTCCTATTATTGGGAGGATGCCGTAGGTGTGATGTCGAAAAAACTTAGGTCTAAGATAAATTTAAGAGTTAGGGGAATAAATCAATGCAAAAGAAGTCAAACCTGAACGCACAAATTGCGAGGGAATTAGCCATTAGAGAGAGTCAAGTGGAACAGACCGCCAAATTACTGGATGATGGAAACACAGTCCCCTTTATAGCACGATATCGTAAGGAAATGACCGGCGAACTGGATGAAGTTCAAATTAGAAAGGTTTTTGAACGATTAACATCCCTGCGCAACCTAGAAAAGAGAAAAGAAGAAGTACTTCATTCTATAGAAGAACAGGGGAAACTTACAGAGGAACTCAGGGCAAAGATAGTGGCTGCTGAGTCAGTGACAGCGGTGGAAGATTTATATCAGCCATATCGCCCCAAAAGGAAAACAAGGGCCAGCGTGGCCAGGGAAAGGGGATTGGAACCGCTGGCCCAATGGTTGTTTATGGCAACTTCCGGGGTACAACCATTAGAAGAGGCAACAAAATACCTGAACCCAGAAATAGGGGTAAATTGTGCTGAGGAAGCACTGCAGGGTGCCATGGATATCATTGCAGAAACTATTTCGGATGATCCCGATACCCGTGGCTGGCTGAGAGGGTTTACTTATCAGCGAGGCGAATTAGTAACAGAGGTAAAGAATCAGGAGGCGGATCAGCGGGGTGTCTACCGAATGTATTATGAACACAGAGAACCCGTTAAAACAGTGCCACCTCACCGAGTGCTAGCGATTAACCGAGGAGAAAAGGAAGAAATCCTAAAGGTAAAAATAGAAGTTTCAGAAGAGACCGTAATGGAGAACCTAAACCGACGTTGGATCTCGATGAAATCCGGAGTAGGGGAGATACTCCAAGAGGCCATAAGGGATGGCTACCGAAGATTGTTGGCCCCTGCTGTGGAAAGAGATATTCGTAATCAATTAACGGAGTCGGCAGAGGAACAGGCTATTTCTGTATTCTCTAAAAACTTAAAGCAGCTATTATTGCAACCTCCTGTGAAAGATAAGATTGTGTTGGGGTTGGATCCTGCTTATCGTACAGGCTGCAAATGGGCGGTGGTTGATAACACAGGCAAATTATTGGAAGTGGGCGTCATCTACCCGACGCCTCCTCAGAAAAAAATTCAGGAGGCCAGGGCTGAAATAAGCCGGTTGGTGGACAAGTATGAAATCGACATCATTGCCATTGGTAATGGTACAGCATCCAGAGAAACCGAGCAGTTTGTAGCTGAGTTGATACAAGACAAAGGCTGGCAAAAGTTGCAATATATCATTGTGAATGAAGCAGGAGCCAGTGTCTACTCTGCATCAGAGTTAGCTGCCAAGGAATTCCCAGGGCTGGATGTTGCCCAACGCAGTGCCGTATCTATTGGACGCAGACTTCAGGACCCGCTGGCTGAGTTGGTAAAGATTGAGCCCAGATCCATTGGAGTGGGCCAATATCAACATGATGTAGCTCCCAAGCGCTTAGAAGAAAGCCTAAAGGGTGTTGTTGAGTCAGCAGTAAATATGGTAGGGGTTGATCTCAACACCGCTTCAGCTTCACTTTTATCCTATGTGTCTGGCATTAATTCAACAGTGGCCAATAATATTGTGCATTACCGTGAAGAAAATGGAAAATTTATTGAAAGGACTCAGTTGAAGAAAGTTCCTCGCTTGGGACCCAAGGCCTTTGAACAAAGCGTAGGTTTCCTTCGTATTATGGACGGCAGCAATGCCCTTGATAAAACTGGGATTCACACGGAATCCTATCCAGTGGTAAAGAAGTTGTTAAAAGAAATTAGCAGTTCCGAAAGGGATATTGGCAGTTCTGAACTGAAAGAAAAGCTTAAACAACTGGACATGGAGAAAACAGCAGAACGATTGGAAACCGGTGTGCCCACCCTAAGGGATATTATTGACGGGCTGCTGCGTCCTGGGAGAGACCCTCGGGAAGATCTGCCGGGTCCCCTTTTCCGCAGTAATATTCTAAAGATTGAAGATCTGCAGGCAGGTATGGAACTTAAAGGTACTGTAAGAAATGTAGTGGATTTTGGAGTTTTTGTGGATGTTGGTCTAAAGAATGACGGTTTGGTGCATCGCAGTGAAATGACAGATCGCCGTTTTCGTCATCCCTTGGATATCGTTTCCGTAGGGGATGTAATCAATGTATGGGTTCTCGCGGTGGATATTGAACGGGGAAGGGTTTCCTTAACTATGAAAGAAAGATTGCCACAAAATCCTTAACCAAATTAAATCTCCATAACAAATAATATTTTAATATTAGCGAAAATTATGTATAATATAATCATTAAAATATACTATAACCTTCAAAAGAAGGGTAGGTCGTGGAGATGTTAACTGACCGAAGAGAATTGTTATGGAGAATTGAAAGGGCTATGCTTTCTATGCAGGCCTTGGGATATAGTGCCGAGCAAATTGAAATGGTACTTAGGGATGTATTTAATCAACAACCTCAGGGCAATTACAGCAACGAGGATTTATTACCACTGGTTGAAAATCTGGAAAAAAGGGTCCATCAGGCGAAACGCTGGATACTTTATTTAAATAGCGGTACCTGTGGCCTGAGTCACGGTCAACCCAAAACACCTTCCTGCGATATGTAGGAAGGTGTTTATTATTATGTGGTGCAGAGTGAAATTAATTTCACGTAAGTAAAATTTTTTTCAAAAAAAGAAGGAAAAATAAAACCAGCAAAGAATAATTATTTCAAAGGTTTAAAAAGTTGCAAAACATCACAAAAAGTCGCAAAAATCTCACGGTTAAGGGGGCGAGATTATCGACATCAAACAGTTGGTCAAAATAGCCAGGTTATATTACGAATTTGGCTATAAACAAGAAGAAATTGCTAAGATGGAGGGCCTTTCAAAGGCAAAGGTAAGCCGTCTTTTAGATAAAGCCCACAAGGAAGGTATCGTAGAAATTAAGGTGGTTTATCCACAACAAGAGGTCCGTGAATTGGCGAAGGAGTTAAGTAATCATTTTGGTTTGAAAAAAGTTGTTGTTGTACCTGTGATCGTGGACCATCCTGATGCGGTACGAAATGATCTTGGGAAGGCCGTTGCTAATTTTTTGCATGAAATTATCCAGAAAAATGATGTTCTTGGTGTCTCTTGGGGAACAACCTTACCCTTTGTGACTAAACAATTAAGTACCGTGGAGGGCAAAGATATTACTGTGGTCCAATTAAATGGAGGTGTAACCAAGAATTACTTGGCATCCCAATCTGGCATCATTGTTGAGGGCTTTGTCCATGCCTTTCAGGCTACTCCCTATATGTTACCAGTGCCTACCATCGTAGATAGTATCGAATTAGCAACAGCCATCGTAAATGATTCAAATGTAAAACAAGCCATGATCCTTGCAAAACAGGCTAGGATTGCTTTGTTTGGTATTGGGCGGGCAAGTTATGATTCTGTATTAGTAGAGGCTGGTTATTTCAAAAAAGGCAAATATGACGAATTACTAGCAAAGGGAGCAGTGGGAGATATCTGTTCACGGTTTTTCCGTCTGGATGGCAGTATTGTGGATGAAGAGTTAAATCAAAGAACCGTGGGCATTGGCCTTGAGGAATTAGCCAATAAGGAATATTCCATTGCTGTGGCTAATGGAGAAGAAAAGGCAGCGGCAATTATCGGAGCCCTTCGCGGCAAATATGTCAATACACTTTTTATCGATGAAGCAGCAGCACAAAAATGTTTGGAACTGATAAATTAACCTAAAGGAGATGCTAAAAATGCAAAAAAACTTCTCCTAGGCACGGACTTTGGTACCCAGGGAGTACGGGTGGCCATATTAACACAGATGATAGTTTGGTAGGGATGTCCTTTGCTGAATATCCCACTGTTTACCCGCAACCAGGTTGGGCAGAGCAAAGCCCCTCTAAATGGTGGCAGGCCTTCAAAAAAGCATTAGCTTGTTGTCGTACTACGGTTCAAGATATTAACAGAATTGCTGGTTTAACCATTTGTTCCACCTCATCCACCGTATTGGCAGTGGATGAGGCAGGAAATCCATTGACTGAGGCCATTCTCTGGTGGATAACAGGGCGGTAAGGGAAATGGAAAAGGTTAACCGTTCTGCACATCAATGTCTAAAATATTCTGGTGGATCCGATTCAGTGGAATGGATGATACCTAAGGTTTTGTGGTTTAAGAATCATCGTCCCGAGATTTATCAGAATTGCTATTTAATTATCGAGAAACAGGATTGGCTAAATTATCAGTTTACCGGTAAATGGGTATCTTCCCGATGTACAGTCACCTGTAAGTGGAATTATGTAGATATCGAGGGCGGTTGGTCAATAGATTTTATGAAGGAAATTGGATTGGGGGATTTCCAAAAAAACTGCCCATTAATGTTGTTCCTGTTGGCAAACTGGTAGGGAAAGTAACCATTGCAGCAGCGGAAGAGACTGGCCTACCGACGGGGATACCAGTTTTTCAAGGTGGTATTAATGCCCATATCGACATGTTGGGTATGGGTGTGGTGGAACATGGTCAGATGAGTATTATCATGGGTACTAGTTTTGTTCATCTGGCCCATACCCCCAAGCCAATTTTTTGCCCAGGATTTTAGTAGCAACAGGCTAGGAATATCCATTATCTATCAAGAGTTATCGCTGATGCCGAACCTATCCGTGGCTGAAAATATTTACTTGGGCAAGTACCCAAAGAAATACGGTTGTTTGGTTGATTGGAAAATTTGTAATATTAAAATGTTCTAGCATGATGGATATTGTTTATCAACACGTGAAAAAATTGAGAGTTGTCACACCTTCCGTCAAGACACCAGTAAAAAACTTGAGTGGTGGTAATCAACAAAAAAACGATCCCCAATTATTAGGTAAAATGGCTGTTGAAACTGCTTTGGGCGTATTAGAAGGAAAGAAATATCCTAAATTTATCGATGCGGGGACTCAGCCCATTACCAAGGATAATGCAGCTCAATTGGTAAATGATAAGCTTGTATTTGCTGCAGGTAAATAAGTAGGATAATAAGGAGGTAGCAAAATTGTCTATGAACGCAAAAGAGCTGGCAAAAATGATTGACCATACAGTACTGAAAGCCGTTGCCAGTAAGAAAGATATTGTAATGCTTTGTCAGGAAGCAAAGGAATATGGTTTTGCCTCTGTCTGTATAAACCCATTTTTTGTACCTCTGGCAGTAGAACAACTAAAAGACAGTGAAGTTGTAGTCTGCACTGTGATTGGTTTCCCTCTGGGTAGCACCACCACTGCTTCCAAAGTAGCTGAGACGGTTGAGGCAGTTCAAAATGGGGCGAAGGAAGTGGATATGGTCATCAACGTAGGCGCTCTAAAGGACGGCCAGACGGAAGTCGTTTTCAATGATATGAAGGCTGTGGTAGAAGCGGCCCAGAGTGTTAATCCTGAGGCCATTACCAAAGTTATCATTGAGACTTGCTACCTAACCAAGGAGGAAAAAATCCAAGCCTGTGAACTAGCCAAGAAAGCCGGTGCGCATTTTGTGAAAACCAGTACTGGCTTTGGGTCCGGTGGTGCTACCACAGAGGATGTTGCCTTGATGCGGCAAATTGTTGGCCCCAATCTGGGTGTGAAGGCTTCTGGAGGCATCAAGAATGCTCGAGATGCCTTGGCTATGATGCAAGCTGGAGCCAGTCGGATCGGTGCCAGTGCAGGTGTTGCTATTGTCCAAGAACTAAAGGGTATATAAACCTAACAAGGCCATCACTAAACAGTGATGGCTTTGTTAGTAAGGAGATAGTAACGAATGGATCAGGTGGACCAATAATCAAAACCGAGACCACTTTTCTGGTTGGAATGGTGCTGCGAATGCTCTGGCGGGAATAATTGCCCCTCTATTGGGAGGGGGAGTGATTAGCCTTCTAGGAGATAGTAAAGGATACGTTGTTGTTTTTATCCTCACCATAATTTGTTTTTTTTGGCAATCTTTTCAAGCCGAGGCATTATCAATAAGCCTAGGGCACATTGCGGTTGCTTTTTGAGAGCCAAGCGACGAATCAATGGGGACTGGCTGCGGGTTAGCCTGACGATGGTTCTGTCAGAGGGTTGCGAGAAGGGGCCATGTCTTTTTTGCTGATTCTTCTATTTTATGAGTTAACCATTTTTAGACGGGATACCTAACAATCATAGGGAATACAGAATTAAATTCAGTGCATTTAAGAGCACTGGGATGAATAGGAATATAGACTAGGATTTACCGGTTGCCTCTATGGTATTTCTCTTATATAATTAGTAGTCTAGTTAGAAAACATGGGAGGGGTGCTCTTAATGTCTGATAACACCGTTCGTGATTACGTATTGTCCTCCGAAGAACTGAAAGAGATCTGGGCGAAGTACGGCAAACCAGGAGAAATTGCACCAGGTACCAAAGCTGCTAAAAAACGCAATGCCAGAAGAAGCCAAGATAATGCAGAGTCAGTGGATAAATCCAACTAATACGATAGGTTTTCTTACTGCATCTAAGCAGTAGGAAACCTTTTTTTTTATTGTATTTAAAAGAATATTAATAATTTTATCCATACATATTTGCCAAGGAACGCCTACCAAGTATACAGCATTATAAAGGCCTTTGCATTGACACATTTTTTTTAACTATGATATAATTTACCACAATTTTAATGCCTCTTGCGGAGAACGGCGGCCCAAGAAATACTTGAGGCCGTTATTTTATGAATTAATTACCAAAATAAGGAACGTCCTTTTTGTGGCAGAGATAATCATAAATGGATACTATAATTCAGGAGGGAAACAAATGAGATTGCTAGGAACTATGCGTTTTAATGATAAGCGTCACTTAGAAATCGGCGGTTGTGATACCGTGGAACTGGCAAAAAAGTATGGAACTCCTTTATATGTCATAGATGAAGCACTATTTAGGCAAAATTGCCAGAATTATTACAGGTCATTTACCGAAGAATACGGAACGGAAGTAATCTATGCAAGTAAAACGTTAAGCAACCTAGCCATTTGTACAATTGTGGAACAAGAGGGTTTAGGTTTGGATGTGGTATCCGGCGGAGAATTATTTACAGCAGCCAAAGCACGTTTTCCAATGGAACGGGTATACTTCCATGGCAACAATAAATCACCAGATGAATTACGGTTAGCATTGGATTATAAAGTTGGTCGTATTGTAGTTGATAACCTGTATGAGTTAGAACTGTTAAATGCTATTGCAGGTGAAAAGGATACGAAAGCATCCATTATTCTCCGTTTAAGTCCTGGGGTAGAGGCTCATACCCATGAATATATTAAGACAGGCCAAATTGACTCTAAATTCGGCTTGGCTATAGAAAATGGTATGGCCATGTCCGCTGTAATGCGTAGCCTGGAGTTATCCAATATTCTTTTAAAGGGTATCCACTGTCATATTGGATCACAGATTTTTGAGTTGGCATCCTATGCCCATGCTGCTGAAGTAATGATGAACTTTGTCCAGAAAATTTTCCAAGAAACGGGCTATTTGGCGGAAGAGCTTAATCTGGGTGGTGGTTTAGGAATTTACTACTCCGAAGGAGATTATCCACGTTCCGTAAAAGAATACGCAGATATTTTAATGAGTGCTGTCAGGGCAAAGGCTGCTGAGTTTGATATACCTGCGCCCAAGGTAA